>JALHNS010000026.1 GCA_022843445.1 Gemmata sp. | reverse complement strand
GCGCCCACCGTGCGCCTGATCCTCGCCCTCCGCGACGAGTGACCCACACGCGGTCAGCGCCGAGTGCCCGCGCCGCGCCGGCCCGCGCCGGCGCGGCGGAACTTAGTCGGCGAGGTCGGCGGAGCGGAGGAACGCGACGAGCGTGAGCCCGTACAGCGCGCAGAACCGGGCGAGCTCGATCACGTCGATGCGGCGCTCGCCGCTCTCGACCTTCGACACGAACGACGCGTACAGCCCGAGCCGCTCCGCGACCTCGGCCTGGGTCAGCCCCGCGCGCTCGCGGGCCCCGCGCAGGGCCGCGGTCAGCCGCGCGTACGCGCTCGTGTGTTGGCTTTTTTCCACCCGCCACCTGATGTCGATGGCGGCACCCTAAATTGGGAAGTACGATTTCCCAAAATGGGAAATTCGCCCGCGGAGGTAACCGATGACCGAACTGAGGTGGTGGCATCAGAAGGACGGGAAGGCCCTCGGGCCGTTCACCTTCGCCGAACTGCAGCAGCGGGCCGCTGCGGGCACCCTCGATCCGGACGACCTCCTCTCCGTGGAGGGGTCGTCCGATTGGTTCCCGGCCCGCACTCGGCCGGAGCTGTTTCCCCTGTGGTCACTCGTCGCGGCGCACGGCCGCGTGGTCGGGCGCTGGTCGGCGGGGGCGAGCGCGGCGCTGCTGGCGCTCTACATTGCGGCGAACCGCCCGCAGAAGACCTCCGACGCCAACTTCTGGGCTTCGTTGGTGTGCTTATGTTGGTTCGCCGGCTGGGTCGGGTACTGGGTCGGGCACTGGGTCGGAAGGGTGATCGGCAAGAACACCGAGAAGGCCGATGTGGCCCGGGCGGTCACGACCACGGCCACGGTCGCGGTCTCCCTCTTGTGCCTCGGGATGGCCGCCGTCTACCTGTCGGGCGTTTGGAGGGAGGAGCGGGCGTGGAACGCCCGGATCGCGGCGCCACCGCCGGAGGTCCGGCACCGGGGGCGGACCGCACGGGAGTGGATCGCCGTGTATCAGAAGCGGGAACCGGAAACGTGGCTGGAGTCCGAGGAGGCGCTGCGGGCCATCGGGACCGCGGAGTGCGTGGCGGCCTTCGTCCGCGAGTTGGAGACCGGGGACTCGGGAATGATGCAGCTCACGGCCATACAGGCTTTGGAGGAGTTGGCCCTACGGGGGCAGCACGCGACGCGAACGGCGCTCCCGGTCCTTGGGCAGATCGCCGCGCGGGAACCCCGTCCGGGCGCGGCGCCCCGCGCACCGGTCCGGGACAAGGCGGCCGCCGAGGCGGCCGCCCGGGCGATCCAGACGATACGGGGTTTGAAATGACCCGTCGGTAGGGCGTCGATCCGGTGACGATGTGCCCCCCGTGGTCCGTGGCCGGCAGGTTCCGCTCACACAGGCGGGGACTCACGGCCAGAATCTTGTAGGTCTCGGAACTGGGTTAGAAGGGTCCGTCACCCGCCCCGGGATGAACGTCGCGAAGGTGATCGACCCGATCCCGAACAACCCGGACGCCTCGGCCGACTGGAACGCGGGGGTTCGGGCCGGGTTCAAGGAGGAACTGGCCCGCGTGTACCCGGAACTGAAGGGCCGGTAGTTCGCGTCAGCGGTCGCGTTCGCGGGAGGTTCGAGTACGACCGACCGCACCACCGGGCCCTCCGGCTGTTCGTGATCGAACGAGCGCCAGCAGGCACAGTGGCCGGACCGCCGAAGGGCGGGTCCCGGCCGCTTTTCTTTATCCGTTGCCTCGTACTACAGCCGTAATTGTCCGCGAGTCGCCTGACACAGCGTGCGTATGGCGGCAATTCTGAACGGTTCGGGACTTGCCGGAAATATGGTTGTCAAGCGATTCTCACCATCTACGGCTGTAGGACTAGGCCGTGTTGACAGGTAGTAGGCGGTGTGGGTAATCGGCGCGGCGTGTTTTGGGTCTTGGAGCGCGCCGATGAGCCACCGCCACGCGATGTCGGATGCGGACTGGGAGCGGATTGCGCACCTGCTGCCGTGTCAACCGGGGAAGCCCGGCCCGGTATCTGGCGACAACCGGTTGTTCGTCGATGCGGTGCTGTGGGTCGCCAAGACCGGTGCGCCGTGGCGCGACCTGCCCGCGCGGTTCGGGAAGTGGAACAGTGTGTACCAGCGGTTCAACCGCTGGTGCCGCTCGGGCGTCTGGCTCCAGGTGCTCGCGGCGCTGGCGGACCCGGACGTGGAGTGGCTGATCCTCGATTCCACCGTGATTCGCGCGCACCAGCACGCCGCCGGTGCCCCCAAAAACTGTACCGGCCCGGCGGTCAAAAGGACCAAGCGCTGGGGTACAGTCGGGGCGGGTTCGGAACCAAGATTCACGGGGCGATCAGCGGGTTGAGCCTGCCGGTGAAACTGCACCTGAGTCCGGGCCAAGCGTCGGACGTGAAGCAGGTGGCGGTGCTGATGGCCGGGATGTCGGCGGCGGTGGTGCTGGCGGATCGGGGGTACGACAGCGACGCGGCGGTAGCGCTCATCGAATCGACGGGCGCGGAAGCGGTGATCCCGCCGAAGTCCAATCGGAAGGAGCCGCGCCCGCACGACGAGCACCTGTACGCGCACCGCGCGGTGGGCGAGAACTTCTGGTCGCGGGTCAAGCAGTTCCGCCGCGTCGCCACCCGCTACGACAAAACCGACGACTGCTTCATGGGCTTCGTTGCACTGGCGTCCATCATGGTCATGCTTCGATAGCCCAACTTCACACGGACTCCCGCAACACCGTCAACACGGCCTAGCTCTCGTTGGCGCACATGTACAAATTATGGATATTGCCGAACGGCGCTCGCGATCTCGACCTGCTGTCGCAGTTGCCTGCGCTCGGGGGGGGCGTTCCCCCCTAGTGCGCGCATTCCTCCCGAATGCCTTCCGACGCCAGAATCGACCGCTCGCGGGCGCCGGTTTCGGCGTCACTCAGGTCTTCAGACCGTCCACCGGCTGCAACACCTCGGGCCGAAGTGAGACTCGTTCCAGCGGATTGGATCGTATGATGGCCGTGACCGTCCAGGCCTCTGAGCGACCGACCCTCCCGCGAACGGGTCAGTTTGAGGGCTTCTCCGGGACTCGCACCGTCAGCGTTTCGTATTCTTTACCGCCGACGCAACAGATCTCGACCTGCTCGCCCGGCGAGAGTTGCCAGCCGTTGAGTTGCTGCCACCCCACCTCGACGATCTTGCCCGGCTTGACGTCCTCCGCGACCTGTCGGGTCAACTTGCTGTTGTCCCCCCACTTTGCGGTTCGGACGATTACACATAAGTTCGGGAGGGTTTCGTCCGAGTCGTTGCGGATTCGGAGTACCATCCCCTTGCCGACGTGCGAGTTCCGAAACGCCGTCGTGACTGGCAGTTTCGGGACGACCTTCTTCGCCGGCCCGCCTGCCGGCACCGGTCCGCAGCCGGCCGGCAGCGCCGCCGCGAAGATCGCCCCGAACCAGATCGCCCGTGACGTGTGCATGCCCATCCCTCCGTAGGAGTCGCCAACAATCGCCCGTCCCGGGCGCCTGATATACGAATGCCATTTTAGTACATCATCATGACGACCGCACGCTCGTTGTCCACCATAAACAAGGACGACTGTGGTATTTCCAATGGTTCGGGGACTGCATTCGTGAGCACCGGCTCGCCCGTAACCTGACCCAAGCGCTGCTGGGTATGCTGTGCGGCCTGCACCGCACCTTCATCGGGAGCGTCGAGCGCGGGGAGCGGAACGTGGCGGTCCTGAGCCTGCGCAAGATCGCCCGCACCCTGCGCACCACCCCGGCTGAGTTGCTGGCAGAATCCACCGGAAACGAAGGAACGGATTGAAAGCCCGAGTCGCATTGTGCGCAGGAACGCCGTCTCGTGCGCATGATCAGGCGCACGTCTGGTAGAATCCGTCCTTGCGAACGGCCCTTCCGTGCCTTAGGCTACCTACCTCGATGTACACCCCGATGGACTCACAGTGGCTCGGCGGCCTAGTACCGTTGATGCCGCACCGCCGCGCATGGATCAGGCCACCCACAACAAACTCGTCTCGTTCATTTGGGGCATCGCGGACGACGTGCTCCGTGACCTGTTCGTCCGCGGCAAATACCGGGACGTGATCCTGCCCATGTGCGTGTTGCGCCGCCTCGACGCGGTGCTGGAGCCGACCAAGAAGGCCGTCCTCGACACGAAGAAGACCCTGGACGACCTGAACATCACCGAGCAGCGGCCGGCCCTCTGCACCGCCTCGGGGCAGGCGTTCTACAACACCTCGCCGTTCACGCTCCGTGACCTCAAGGCGCGGGCCAACCAACAGCAGCTCAAGGCTGACTTCGAGGCGTACCTCGACGGGTTCTCGGCGAACGTGCAGGACATCCTCAACAACTTCGAGTTCCGAAACGTCATCCCCCGCCTGTCGAAGGCCGACGCTCTCGGCACCCTGATCGCCAAGTTCCTCGACCGCGAGATCGACCTCAGTCCGGACGCCATCGACAACCACGGCATGGGCACCGTGTTCGAGGAACTGGTCCGGAAGTTCAACGAGGAGAACAACGAGGAGGCCGGTGAGCACTGGACCCCGCGGGACGCGGTCAAGCTGATGGCCAACCTCGTGTTCCTCCCGGTGGCCGATACGGTCGCGTCCGGTTCGTACCTGCTGTACGACGGGGCGCTGGGCACCGGCGGCATGCTCACCGTCGCGGAGGAGACGCTCAAGGAACTGGCCGCCGAGCGGGGCAAGCAGGTCGTGGCGCACCTGTACGGGCAGGAGATCAACCCCGAGACCTACGCCATCTGCAAGGCCGACATGCTGCTCAAGGGCGAGGGCGAGAGCGCCGACCACATCGTCGGCGGCGCCGAGCACTCCACCCTCTCTCGCGACGCCTTCCCGGCCCGCGAGTTCGACTTCATGCTCTCCAACCCGCCGTACGGGAAGAGCTGGAAGAAGGACCTCGAAGCGATGGGCGGGAAGAAGGGGATCAAGGACACGCGGTTCAAGGTGATGCACCGCGGGGACGAGCTGCCGTTCGTCACCCGCTCCAACGACGGGCAGATGCTGTTCCTCGCCAACATGGCGAGCAAGATGAACCACAAGACGGCGCTCGGCAGCCGGATCGCGGAGGTTCACAACGGGTCGTCGCTGTTCACCGGCGACGCCGGCTCCGGGGAGAGCAACGTCCGCCGCTGGCTCATCGAGAACGACTGGCTCGAAGCGGTCGTGGCGCTGCCGCTCAACATGTTCTACAACACCGGCATCGCCACCTACGTCTGGGTGCTGTCGAACCGTAAGCCCGAGCACCGCAAGGGCAAGGTGCAGCTCATCGACGCCACCCGGTGGTTCAAGCCGCTCCGCAAGAACCTGGGCAAGAAGAACTGCGAACTCGCGGCCGACGACATCGCCCGCATCTGCGAGGCGTTTCTGAAGTTCGAGGAGTCGGACTGCTCGAAGGTGTTCCCGAACGACGCCCTCGGCTACCGCAAGATCACCGTCGAGCGGCCGCTCCGGCTGCACAGCCGGTTCGCCCAGGAGAGCGTCGAGGCGCTGCGGTTCGCGTCCGGCGACGGCGAGATCCGCACCGCCCTCCACACCCAGTTCGGCGACAAGCTGTTAACCGACTTCGCCGCGGTCCGCGACGAGCTGGAGCAGGCCCTCGCGAACTGGGGCAAAGAGGACGGTGTAGCCGGGGACGAGGAGGACGAAGCTGACGAGGAAACGGATGCCGAACCCACTTCGGCTCCGGCCGGGCTGCCCGCGAAGCAGCGGAAGAAGCTGCTCGACTCCAAGACTTGGAAACGCGACAGGCGGTTGTTCGAGGGTGCCACGGCGCTGAGCGGCGAGGTCGGCGATGGGCTGTTCGAGGATCACAACGTCTTCCGCGCTCGGGCCGAGGCCGCGGCCAAGAAGCTCAAGCTCAAACTCTCGGCGGCGGAACTGAAGATCGTCCTGCGGGCCGTGAGCTGGCGGGTCGAGTCGGCTCCGCCGGTGATCGCCAAGGAGCACAAGCCGGGCAAGGTGAAGGCGAACCCGATCTGCGGGCTGTACGAGGCGACCGTCGGCGGGAAGGCGGCCGTCGTCGAGTACGAGCCCGACCCCGAACTTCGCGACACCGAGCAGGTGCCCCTCCAAGAAGAGGTCGAGGCGTTCCTCGCCCGCGAGGTGCTGCCGTACACGCCAGATGCGTGGTACGACGACTCGCAGACCAAGATCGGCTACGAGATTAGCTTCACCCGCCACTTCTACAAGCCGCAGCTGCTCCGCACCCTCGACGCGATCCGGGCCGACATCCTGGCGCTGGAGAAGGAGACCGAGGGCGTGCTGGACGAGCTGCTCGGCAAGGGGACCTCGAAATGAAGATCTCCACCATCCTCGACCACATCGACAGCGGGCACATGGCGCTGCCGGAGTTCCAGCGGGGGTACGTCTGGAACCGCGACCAGGTCCGCGGGCTGTTCGAGTCGCTCTACAAGCGGCACCCGGTGGGCGGGCTGCTCGTGTGGGTAACCGAGTCGAAGGGCGCGCCCAAGCGCGGGGACGGGCCGCTCGCGGCCGGGGTGGTGAAGCTGCTGCTCGACGGTCAGCAGCGAATCACCTCCCTGTACGGCGTGGTCCGCGGCAAGCCGCCGAAGTTCTTCGACGGGAACGCGCAGGCGTTCACCGGCCTGCAGTTCCACCTGGAGAGCGAGACGTTCGCGTTCTACCAGCCGGTCACCATGAAGGACGACCCGCTCTGGATCGACGTCACCGAGCTACTGAGCAAGGGGCAGGCCGGTCACGAGGCGCTGCTGGAGAACCTGGCCCAGAACGCCGCCATCGGGATGAAGGCGGTGAAGTATTCAAGCCGCTTGTCCCGGCTCCTCGGCGTCACCGACATCGACCTGCACAACGAGGAGGTGACCGGCGCCGACAAGAGCATCGACGTCGTCGTGGACATCTTCAACCGGGTGAACAGCGGCGGCACCAAGCTGTCGAAGGGCGATCTGGCGCTGGCCAAGATCTGCGCCGACTGGCCTGACGCCCGTCACGTGATGAAGGCTAAACTCAAAAAGTGGGAGGGGCACGGGTACTCGTTCAGCCTCGACTGGCTGCTCCGCTCCGTGAACACCGTGCTCACCGGCGAGGCCAAGTTCCACCACCTGCACAACGCCAGCGCCGACGAGGTTCAGGAGGCCGTCAAGAAGGCCGAAAAGCACATCGACTACAGCCTGAACATGATCAGCTCGCGGCTCGGGCTCGACCACGACCAGGTGTTCTTCGGCCGGTTCGCCATCCCGGTGATGGTCCGCTACCTCGACAAGCAGAAGGAGCCGCCGTCGGCGAAGGACCGGGACAAGCTGCTGTTCTGGTTCGCCCAGGCGGGCATGTGGGGCCGGTTCTCCGGCTCGACGGAGAGCTACATCGACAAGGACCTGGAGGGGCTCGAAGGCGCCGACGGCGGGCTGGATAAGCTGCTCGACCAGCTCCGCCTGTGGCACGGCGGGCTAGGCGTCGAACCCGGGCACTTCCACGGCTGGAGCCTCGGCGCCCGGTTCTACCCGGTGCTGTACCTGCTAACGCGCATGGGCGGCGCCCGCGACTGGGGCACGGGGCTGGAGCTGAAGGCGAACCTGCTCGGGAAGCTGAGTCGGCTGCAGGTTCACCACATCTTCCCGAAGGCGCAGTTGTACAAGAAGAACTACAAGCGGTCCGAGGTGAACGCAGTCGCGAACTTCTGCTTCCTAACGCAGGACACCAACCTCGACATCAGCGACAAGCTGCCGGAGAAGTACTTCCCGCTCATCGAGCAGAAGTACCCCGGGGCGCTGGCGTCGCAGTGGATTCCCACCGACACGAAGCTGTGGAAGATCGAGAACTACCGCGACTTCCTCGAAGAGCGGAAGAAACTGCTCGCCGCCGAGGTGAACAAGCAACTCGCCGGACTGCTCCACGGCGACACGCGGTGGCTGGAGGGGCCGCCGGCGCCGGTGACGGTTGCGACCCCGCAGGGCGGCATCTCAAGTGCCGAGGAAGAGGAAGAGCTGGAGGCGCTCAACGAGTGGGTCAAGAAGCGGGAGCTGCCGCCGGGCACCATGTCCTACGGCTACTCCGACCCGCTCAGCGGCGAGCAGAAGGCGGTGTTCGACCTAGCGTGGCCGAGCGGCGTTCAGGAGGAGTTGAGTCAGCCGGTCGCGGTGCTGCTGAACGAAGAGCCCGAGGTGATCGCCGTCGCGAACGCCGCCGGCTACCGCTTCTTCACGTCGGTGAAGGACTTCAAGCGGTACGTGAAGAAGGAGATCCTTGCCGAGGTCGAGGCATGATCGCAGACCTCAAGCCGTACCCAGAATACCGGCAGGCAGATTCACGATGGCTTGCGACACTGCCCGCGCACTGGCAGAGCAAGCGGCTTCGGCAGGTGGTGGAACTCTTGGTGAGCAACATCGACAAGCACTCCAAGGAGGGCGAGCTTCCTGTCCGACTCTGCAACTACGTCGATGTTTACAAGAACGAGAAGATCACGGAGCGGTTGCGTTTCATGAGCGCGACTGCGACGAAGGACGAACTTGAGCGCTTTCGGCTACGGAACGGCGACATCATCATCACGAAGGACTCCGAATCTTGGACTGACATCGGCGTTCCTGCACTCGTCGAGTACACCGCCCCAGATCTGGTCTGCGGCTACCACCTCGCGATCCTGCGACCGCGAGATGCGGGACTCATCGGTGCTTTTTTGCTTCGGGCACTCCAGTGCCACAGCGTCGCTTCACAGTTTCACGTCGCCGCTAACGGCGTCACACGCTTCGGCCTCTCGCACAGCGATATCAAGGATTCGTTGATTCCACTTCCGCCGCCCACGGAACAGGCCGCCATTGTTCGCTTTCTGAACGCCGCGAACAATCAGATTGAGCGGGCGACCCACAGTAAGCGGAAGTTGATCGGGCTGCTCAACGAGCAGAAACAGGTGATCATTCACCGAGCTGTTTCTCACGGACTCGATTCGGCCGTGAGACTCAAGTCGTCCGGCATTTCATGGCTCGGTGAAGTGCCGGAACACTGGGTTACGGTCAGCCTGCGCCAGCGCTACCACCAGTGCCTCGGGAAGATGGTGGACGCGAAGAAGGTCACCGGAAAGCACCTCATCCCTTACCTTCGCAACCTCGACGTCCGCTGGGGACACATCAACACGACCGATCTGCCGCTGATCGACATCGCACCCCACGAGCGTGAGCGCTACACGGTCAAGCCCGGCGATTTGCTCGTCTGCGAGGGCCGGCACCTCGGTCGCAGTGCCATCTGGAAGGGCGGCATTGAGGTGTGCGGCTTCCAGAAAGCCCTGCACCGCTTGCGGCCGATCAGCCGCGAGGTCGATGACCCGCGGTTCCTTCAGTACGTCATGGTCGTCGCGAACGCCACGGATGCGTTCCATCGCAACAAGATCGACAACGCGATCCCCCACCTCACCGGCGAGATGCTCCGTGCCCACCGGTTCGCGTTCCCGCCCATCCACGAGCAGCGGGAAATCGCGGCGTACCTGGAGTCGCACCTCCAGCAGCACGAGCGGGCCATCGCCCGGGCCGAGCGCGAGATTGCGCTCCTGCGTGAGTACCGTACGACATTGACCGCGGACGTCGTAACCGGCAAACTCGATGTCCGCGAGGCCGTCAAAAACCTCCCGACCAGTTCAGAACAACCCACAGCGCCGGACGGAGCCGACGTTCCCGACGACACGGACGACGAACTCACCGAGTTCGCCGAATGACAGAACTCATCACCGAGGACATTTGGGAGCGGCTGACTTCGGCCGCGAAGAACGCGCACCGCCCCGCGAGCGTGGCCGTGGCGTACTTCGGGAAGGGGGCGAGCAAGCTGTTGCCGCTCGCGGCCGGCAGTCGGCTCGTCGTTGACGCGAGCGAGCAGGCCGTGAAAAGCGGGCAGACGCACCCCCGAGACTTGAAGCGCCTGTACGACGCCGGTGCCCGAGTCTTCAGTTACGAGCACCTCCACGCGAAAGCGTTCGTCTTCGACCGGACCGCTTTCGTCGGGTCCGCCAACGCCTCGAATCGTTCCGCGGATACGCTGGTCGAAGCGGTGGTGGCGACGAACGACGCGAAAACGGTTAATGACACCCGCGAGTTTGTTCGCGGTATGTGCCTCAACGAACTCGGGCCGGAAGAACTGGACCGACTCCAAAAGCTCTACCGACCTCCGCGCATTCCCGGTGTCCACGCACGCTCTCGTTCCAAGAAGGCGCAGCGACCAACACCCGCGTTACCGCGGCTGAGGCTCGTTCAGCTCACGAACGAGTACCCCCCGAGCGAAACGGAGAAGACTAAGGACGCCGGATGGGCGACCGCCGAAGGGCGAATGGAAGAGCCGAAGCGCCACGTCATCGACTACTTCTGGTGGCAGGGGAACTGCTCGTACAAACGCGGCGATCTGCTCCTCATGGTGACGGACGAGGGCCGCGGGCGGGTCATGGTGTCGCCGCCGGGACGGGTGGTTCACCAGCAGGTGTGGAGGGGTGTGAAGAAGTACACCTTCACGTACCTCGAACAGCGTAACCAGCGACGCATGTCACTGGATCGGCTGGCGAAGCAGCTCGGCTACGGGTGGAAGAAGCGTCTCCACCGCAACGGACCCCTCAAGAAAGAACTCACCGCAGAACTCCTGGTCGCCTGGAGTTAGAGGATTCCACTCACATGCCGCCCACCGACACGAGCGAGAAGGGGTTGGAGAGCTTGATCGTCGCGGGCATGCTCGCCCGCGGCTGGGGTGCCGGCGACCCCAAGCAGTACGACCGCACGTACTGCGTCGATCTCGAACAGTTCCGCCAGTTCCTGACGGCCACGCAGCCGAAGCTCGCCGAGGCCATGGACCTCGCCAGTGACACGCCCACCCGCCGCCAGTTCCTAGCCCGGCTGGAGCGGGTGGTTCGGGACCGCGGCGTCATCCATGTGCTGCGAAACGGCTTCGAGTACAACCAGCACCACGTCACGGCCTTCTTCGCGACCCCCACCCCGGGCAACTCAAAGGCCGCCGAGCTGTACGCGCAGAACCGGTTCACGGTGACCCGGCAGTTGCGGTACAGCTCCGACGAGACCCAGCGAGCTCTCGACCTAGCGCTGTTCATCAACGGCCTGCCGGTCGCCACCTTCGAGCTGAAGAACAGCCTGACCAAGCAGACCGCCGCGGACGCCGTCGAGCAGTACAAGCAGGACCGCGACCCGCGGGAGCTGCTGTTCGCGTTCGGCCGGTGCGTCGTCCACTTCGCCGTGGACGACGTGCAGGCGCAGATGTGTACCGAGCTGAAGGGCAAGGCGTCGTGGTTCCTGCCGTTCAACAAGGGGTACAACGACGGCGCCGGCAACCCGCCGAACCCGAACGGGCTGAAGACCGCATATCTGTGGGAGGAGATCCTGACGCCGGCCGGTCTGACCGACATCTTGGAGCACTACGCCCAAATCGTGGAGGAGAGGAACCCCAGGACGAACAAGAAGACGCTGAAGCAGGTGTTCCCCCGCTACCACCAGCTCGACGTCGTGCGCCGCGTCTTGGCCGACGTGCGGCGGCACGGTGCCGGCAAGCGATACCTGATTCAGCACTCGGCGGGCAGCGGCAAGTCGAACTCCATCGCGTGGCTCGCGCATCAGCTCGTGACCGCCCGCAAGGACGGCGAGGAGGTGTTCGACTCGGTCATCGTCGTCACCGACCGCCGCATCCTCGACGACCAGATCCAGGCGACGATCAAGCAGTTCGCCCAGGTCGGCGCCACGGTGGGCCACGCCGAACACTCCGGCGACCTGCGCAAGTTCATCGAGGGTGGCCGGAAGATCATCATCACGACGGTCCAGAAGTTCCCGTTCGTGCTCGACGAGATCGGCGATCAGCACCGGGGGCGCACCTTCGCGATCCTGATCGACGAGGCGCACTCAAGCCAGGGCGGGAAGACGTCCGCGGCCGTGAGCGAGGCGCTCGCCGACATCGACGACCCCGAGGACCAGATCAACGACGCACTCCAAAAGCGGATGGAGGCGCGGAAGATGCTGTCGAACGCCAGCTACTTCGCGTTCACCGCGACCCCGAAGAACAAGACGCTGGAGATGTTCGGCGAGGCGCTGCCGCTGGGCGCCGAGGGCAAGGTCAAGCACCGCCCGTTCCACAGCTACACGATGAAGCAGGCCACCGACGAGGGGTTCATCCTCGACGTGCTGAAGTGCTACACCCCGGTGGACAGCTACTACAAGCTGGTCAAGACGGTGGCCGGCGATCCGGAGTACGACACCAAGAAGGCCCGGAAGAAGCTGCGGAAGTACGTCGAGGGTCACGACCACGCGATCCGGTTGAAGGCCGAGATCATGGTCGATCACTTCCGTGAGCAGGTGTTGGCGCTGAACAAGATCGGCGGTAAGGCCCGGGCGATGGTGATCTGCACCGGCATCGAGCGCGCGATCCAGTATTTCTTCGCCGTCAAAGGCTACTTGGCCGAGCTGGGCAATCCGTTCCAGGCCATCGTGGCTTTCTCCGGCGAGCCGGAGTACCAGGGCGAGAAGGTCACCGAGACCTCGCTCAACGGGTTCCCCACTGCGGACATCGTTGAGCGCATCCAAGAAGACCCGTACCGGTTCTTGATTTGTGCCGACAAGTTCCAGACCGGCTACGACGAGCCGCTGTTGCACACGATGTACGTGGATAAGCCGCTCGCGGGCATTAAGGCGGTGCAGACGCTCTCGCGGCTGAACCGTGCGCACCCGCAGAAGCGGGACGTGTTCGTGCTCGACTTTCTGAACGACGCCGAGACCATCGAGTCGGCGTTCTCCGACTACTACCGCACCACGCTCCTGAGCGAGAAGACCGACCCGAACAAGCTACACGACCTGAAGACCGCGCTCGACGGCCGCCAGGTGTACTCGCCGGAGCAGGTCGATGACCTCGTCGCCAAGTACCTCGCCGGCGCCGACCGCACGACCTTGGACCCGATCCTCGACCTGTGCGTGGGGACGTACACGCAGAAACTCGACGAGGACGGGCAGGTGGAGTTCAAGGGTGCGGCGAAGGCGTTCGCCCGCACCTACGACTTCCTCGCGTCGGTCCTGCCGTACACGAACGCCGCTTGGGAGAAGCTGTCGATCTTCCTGAACTTCCTGATCCCGAAGCTGCCGGCGCCGAAGGAGGAGGATCTCGCGAAGGGCATCCTCGAATCCATCGACATGGACAGCTACCGGGTGGAGAAGAAGCAGGCGCTGGCGATGACCCTGACCGACGAGAACGCCGAGATCGGCCCGGTGCCAGTGGGCGGCGGGGGCAAGAAGCCGGAGCCGCAGATCGACAGACTGAGCAACATCCTGCAGACGTTCAACGACCAGTTCGGGACTCTGTTCACCGACGCCGACCGGATCGTGAAGCGGATCAAGGACGACATCGCCCCGAAGGTCGCGGCCGACGTACCGTACCAGAACGCGAAGAAGAACACGCCGAACACCGCCCGCCTGGAACTCGACGCCGCGCTCATGCGGGTCGTTGGCCCGCTGCTCAAAGACGACACCGAATTTTACAAACAGTTCGTTCAGAATGAGAGTTTCAAGCGATTCGTGACGGACTTGGTGCGGGACTTGACCGGATCGTGATCCCGACCGCCCCGACGGTCAGCGCCACCCCGACGCCTGACCGAGCCGCCACGACGAGTGAAACTTCTGACCCCCCAGCGAGACCGCCCGTGCCCCACCTCGTGAACCCCCTCCGCAACATCTCGTTCGCGGAGGCCATCGCTCAACTGGATCTCGTACATTCGTTCCTGGTGCAGCGGGCCGGCGCTGAGATCGCAACCTCGAAGATTCCCGCGGCCCACTGGGGCATCGGCGCCAAGCGCCTAGAGGTCAAACTCGACACCGCGGACCGGCCGCCGCTTGTCGGTAAACGGGCAGAGCGGTTCGGCGAGATCGTCAACATGGCGGCGACCATCGAGCGGATGATCCCCTCCTGCGCTGGTTCTCCGCGCACTGGGACTACTCGCACCTGCGGATCGTTCACTGCCACCCGTCCACCAGTGACGAGGATGGCGGCAACGACTTGGTTCTCGGCGAGCCCGACGGCACGCCGGTGGTGCGGTGCGAGGTGTGCGACGTGGCATCGCGGAACGCGGGCAGCAACGGCAAGGAGCGAAGCGATCTTGAGAAACTCGGCTGCGCGGCCGGCGTGCCGTCCGACGGGGTGCGGCGGTTCATCTGCACCGCCCGCGAGTTCGCCGACGCACTCCGGAGCACGCGCCGGAGGTGGAACAACTATGTGTACCGCTACGATCTCATCGAACTCGGTGACGCTGGGGACACGTGCTTACTGGCGCTGACTCCGGCCACCCAACAACAGCCCGTCGGCGGATAAGAGCGGCTGTTGCGTGTGAACGTCGTTTACCACGGGAGCACGCCCGCTGGCGCTGGAACGGCACGCATCACGATCCTCTTGTCGGGGCATCACCCGTGTTCTGCTCTCGGAAATGTGTCCCTCTCGAAATCGGGTGCAGAATACCAGTACTCGACAACCCTGCGCCGCCCCCCTCAACCGGCGGAAACCACCGGCTACCCAGACCCCACATCCGTTCCAGCTACTTGAAATGGCCGCTCAGGCCCCAATGTTGGGCGGGCCGTCGCCGACCCGGATCCTGATGCGAGCGACAGGGCGACCGCCACCCGAGGCATTTTTACTGCCGCCCAGTTGCATGTTTCTTGCGCTGGTTTCTGGTCTGATCGGATGCGCGTTTCGGAGCGTGGCGTGCGCCGGGTTGAGCGCCGCCGCCGTCGGCAGAGTGGGGATCAAGGTGTCCGCGGACCTGTACCGAGTTGGCGGTCGGGACCGGCACGACGAGCGATGCGCCTGAGCCGAGGCGAGATGGCCCGTGCCTCGCCGTACGAAATCGGATAACGCGCTCGCACCTCATTGATGACGCCGAGCGCGGTCCCACGGGCGGACGTGAGGGCCCGCGACCACGAGAGCAAGTCGCGCGGCGCGGAACCCAGCGCCACGGTGTACGTCTTGTCCTGCTCGCAATCGACCGCGGTCACCAACTTCCGAGCCACCCCGAGGTGACGCCCGGCGGCCGCCGCGGCTTCCGCTTCTTCCCGGCGCAGGCCTTCATCCACTTCACCGCGGCGAGGGACAGCAGGTGAAGCGCTCCGAACACTTTGGAGCGCTCGGGACCCTGCGGTAGCTCGGCAATCGCCTCGAACTCTTCGCTCGCCGCGACGAGCGCCGTCGCCAGTCGGCGCGCTCGCTTCCGTACGGCAAGGGCCTCTTTGGTCTCACCAGTCATCATTATGCTCCTCGAACATCAATTCAGATTGATTGCGTCGCTCACCGCTGGTCATTCGTGTGGCGTGACGGACTCGGCGCCTTTGCCCTGTGACAACGACCCCGAACACGACAAGCCGTCACCACCAACCGCCGGGGGCGAAACGGTACTCGAATCACGCCCGTTCGTCACGGTCCGAGGCACCGACGGATCGAGCTTGTTCGCCGACCACAAGCGACGTTGGCGAGGCGGATCGGCTCTGTCGGTGTTCCCCGGTCAGGCCCGACGGCCGTTCGCGCGCCGGGGGGGGCGTTCCCCGATAATGCGCGCAGGTTCGCAGGTTCCGCTACCGACGCCGAATCGGACGGGCGCCGCCCATCGTTTTTTGCGTCGGAAGCCGGAACCGGCTCGTCACTCGACCATGATGACATCGGACGGCGAGACGTACCAGCCCGTCAGCAGTTCGTCCTCGGACATGTGCCGGACGTCGATCAGGCGGATCAGGCGCTCCATTTCGGCCCGTTTCCGGTCGTCGAGTTCGGCCCGGTGCCCGGACGCGACCTCTCGGCGGGCCTCGAACGGTCTCGTGAGGTTGAGCGCTTTCGAGGGGTTATCTTCGCCGTCGCGGATGAGTCGATAGACGAGCGCGGCGACGTCCCGGAGCGACCCGGAGTGGCGCCCGACGGAAGACCGCCGGAGGGCGAGCAGTTCCAGTCCGCAGGCGGTCTCGTCGAAGAACTTGTCCATCGCCCGCACGTACTTCTCCCGTTGCCCGGGGGTGCGGAACAGGAAGTTCGACGGCTTGATCACCTTGTACCCTCGCACCCGGCGCTGCTCCAACCCGAGTGGGTAGTACACGACCGGTTCGTTGTAACCGGCTCCCGCATCGGGCCCGATCTCCCCACCCTTACCCGGTCCGTCGGCGGTCAACTCTTGGAGGGCCGTCCGGGCGAGGCGGCCCGCCTCCTTGTAGCTGGTGAGCGTGGGCGACTCGGTGACCGGCGGGGGCTCGGTGTAACGATCTTCGGAGTACGCGCGGACGATCCACGGGGCGAGCTCCGCCTTGGCCTCGCGCTTGTAGCCCCGGGCCTTGAACCCGTCCGCGTCGGTGGCCCGCCACCCGCCGTCCGCGTTGAACAGCTTGATGTAATTCCCGCTGCCGTCGCAGCAGAGGCCGTCGAACGCGACCCGGCGGTCGCCGTCCGGGCCGCACTCCTTGTGCTCCAGAGTGTGCAGGTCGAACAGCGCCACGTACTCCGGCCCGTCCGCCCCGAAGAACCGGCGCACGTGGCGACGATACCAATCGGTGAACGCCCGGTTGTCGGTCGGCACGGTCGCGGGGTCGTGGAACGGGATCGACAGCCCGGCCCGGTTGATCGGGTAGTCCGGGTGCCGGTCGAGGCACTCGGCGAACGTCGCCGCCGGGATCTGGTCGGCCCGGTACGTACACCCGTCGGTGATGACCTGCACGCCGTTGAGCGCCTGCTGCATTGCGAACGCGATGGCCCGAGCCGTGGCGGTCACGTAGTTGCCGGCGACCACATTGTTCGTCACCAGATGCCGGCTGGCCAGGACCCCGTACATCGCGTTGGCGGTCACCTTCCAGCCGAGTTCGGCTCCGCTGTGCTTGCCGAACTGCTCCTTGGCCTGCTTGCGCAGGGCGCTGATCCGCCGGGCCAACTCGCCGATGTCGAACCGCAGGGCGGCGTACTCCTGGCCGACCTCCTCGGTGACGACACGCCGCAGCGTTTCCAGATCGAGTTCGGCCAACCACGGGGCGCCGGTGCCGGCCAACCGCTCGACCAAGGTGTCGTACCCCGACCCGTCGCCCGCCACGAGCTTCCCGGGGTAGAACAGTACGGTTTCGACCTCCAGTTCCTCGTACTCGCGGCGGACGGCGGGCGGGAGCGCCCGGATCATGAGCCAGGTGGGCCAGGCCACCACCCCGGCCTCGATCACGTCGGTGAACAGCGTCGCGTTGCCCGTGTCCTTCCCCGCCTGGTACAGCCAGTCGAACGCGAAGCCCTTGCGCCGGGCACCCGACCGTTTCTTCGCGGCCCGGCTCCGGTAATTCTCATGCGTCAGGGCACCGTTGGTGCTCGGGATGAGAGCGTTCGGGGCGGTGCGGAGCGGACCACTCACCTTGACGATCCAAGCGTCCGTGCCCGCCGCGTGTTCCGTCAAGTATGCGACCGCGTCGCGGAGCCGCAGCTTCCGGGCACCCGGCTCGAAGACGACCGGGCGGCCCACGTACAGATGCATCTGCGAGATGATCGCCGCGTAACAGCCGCTCAAGTCCACGTCCCGGAACATGCCGGGCGCCGGGTGGAAGAACTCGGTCGGGGAGCGAGAGTAGAGGAGGCCACCGTGGGCCTCGGCCGTCTGCTTGCCGAACATCGACCCACCGTCGCGGGCGATGCCGTCGCCGCCGCCTCGTTCCATGAGCGCCCGGATCCGACGAAGCGACACCTCTGACGCGCCCTCCGTACGCGGTCCGACCGACCGCGACAGCAGCACCGACCCACTGGCACACCGTGCCACGGCCCGGACGACCGCATCGGTCACCCGACTGCCGAGCGTCGGCTGCATCTTCGGCGGTTGCCCGGACAGCGACAGGGCGCCGTGCATCTTCGCGTGCTCGCCGCCCATTTTCTCGACGACCAGCAGCGTCAGCACCGCGTCGAGGATCGCGTAGGCGTACGCCCGCGAGGTCTTGTTGCGGAACGCCTTCAGCATGTCCCGCTTGTCGTCCCCTGTGAGACCTCCGAGCTTGCCGACCCCGAGGAAGGTCTGCGCGTGCTTTTCCAACGACGCTGGGCCGAACGGCAGGCTCGTGTCGAGCGTCCCGACGCGGATCGGGCGGACCGCGGTGCCGTCGTCGATGCGGTCCAGTTCCGGGTCGTCGAACCGGCCGGCAGCCCCGGCGGTCCGGAACCCGAGCAACCGATTCGGCCGGATCAGCAACCGCCCGCTGCACTGCTGGCGGCCGAGAGCGCTGAAGAAATCGGCACCGAGCATGCGGAAGAAGTCGGCGGGCAGGTAGTGGCCGACGAAGACGACCTTGAGGGGGCGGGCAGCTAGCGCCCCAAACCCGACTCGTTCGGACGACGCCGAGCGGACGTCGGGCAGATCGAACAGGTCTGCGATCACCCGGGCCGGAGTGAGGTCGCGGGCGAGCGTTTTGATCGGACGGACTGCGAGTTCGACCCCGAGTTCTCGGAGCGTTGTTCCGAGGTAGCGGGCGAGGCGGAGTTTACGCGGCACCGGGACCCCCGGACTGCGATAGACTTGAACGGAGATCTTGTTGTCGATGCGCACGGCGAACTGGACGGTGAGCGTGTGCGCGTCCTTGAACTCGGTGTCCACCGCGATTCGGATCGGCCCGTCGAACTGCGTGAGTAGATCCCTCAGCGCGGATTCCTGGGACTCGTACGGCTCCGCGTCGGACCCGATTCGATCCGGCACACACGCCCGCTTCTTCAACACCGGCTTTGAGCCAGTTTTCGGGTTCGGCAAGCTAGCTTTCATGGGACTCCTCAGTGATACGGTCCGCCCGCCGGTTCCAGCGGGCGGGCCGCTTTTCTCTTTGTGACCGAGTAAAGTGGTTGTGCCGCGAGCGGTTTGTGGGTGCGGGACTCCTTCGCGCACAAGATTCCGTTCCAACCGCAGCACGCAGACGGGTACTGATCGCAGTCAGGCGCTTAGGCACCTCGCCGCGTGAGCTCGGAAGCGGCCCGTTCGGCCGCACGCCGGCGCTGCGTCGGAGTGCGAGCCGGCACCTCAGCGGCCGCCGAAGGGGTGGCGGCCGCGGTGAGGGCCGCGACGAACCGAGCCACAGCACTGCGAGATGTCAGCCAGCGCGTGCCGACGCGCACGGCCGCTAACTTGACGACCTCGCCGCCGGCTGTCTTCACACCTTTGGTGGACCAACGGAACGTGGTGCTCGGATCGACGGATTTGCCCCCGCGGTGGCCGGGGAACAAGCGACCAGCGGCAGAGAGCGACAAGCCTTCGCCCGACTCGATCTCGGTCAAGAGCCGCTGGTGCAGATCTGCGACGGAAGTGGTAGCTGGCACGGTATCTGGCACGGTTCACCTCCTCGCAATGTTTTGCGACTCAGTGAACGGTAGCCGGGAGACGCGCACACGGGCGCGCAAGATGCGTGAACAGTCGTGGTCAATTTACAGCGGCGGAAGGGTCAGGTAGTACCCATCTCTGCCCGACTTCACCAGTGACTTGAGGGCACGCGGTAGGGGGTTCTTCAAGTCGCGTGTGCTGTGCTTTCCGTGGAGACCAGGGGCACGCTCCCGAATCGCTTTGAACTTGATCGGCTCGGGATGCGCGTCGGCAATCGCTTTGAAGAACCGGAACACGTGCGGCACCATTCCTTCTGCAAGACACCGGTCGTCAAGGAAAACTGAACGGGTCCCTTCATCGCAACGGACCCGCGAAGACGCTGGGGCATTCGGCTCGGCGACTGGCGGCGTAACCGGGTCACCGAGCGGACCCGGGAGGGGTTCGCCTCTGGGGCAAAGGAGGCCCCCCTGTGTGCGCCACCTCGTCCACAAGTCCAGCGTCGATACCAGCACATATTCGGGTGGCCCCGGCTGGTCAGCGAAGAACTCGTCCTTGAGCGGCGACGGCGGTTTGGCCTCCACGCATTCGAGTAACCCAGCCTCGACCATCAGCTGGGTCGCCCACCGGTAGTCATCGGGCGGGATCGAGTTCTCACGTCCGAACCTCCGGAACCCGCCGCAAGCGTCGCGGAGATCAACCACGCGCTTTCCGCCGCGTTGTCGCCCGAACCGTTCGCCGGCCAGCGCGTCGCAGATCGCGAGCGCTGCGGCCTCGACGCGAGGGGCAGGTGGTTGTGGTGCGCGAGGGAGATAGTCCTGGGGAATGGTCATCAGCGTCCCTCAGGGTGATTGACACTTGGTGTCCAACGTGCCAGTTGATTTCCCAGTATCGAGTTCAGCCGAGAGACGACCGACCACACCAGTGTGAAGATTGTGCAGTCGTGAAACGTTGGGTCGTTCAGCCCTTGTGCCATTGCTGTTGTTTCGGCGGTGCGCCGATCACCGTAGCCGCCTGCTGCTCGGTCCGACGTGGAGAGCCTGTTCGGCGCCACGCAGCCGCAAGATCGCGGGAAGTCGTACCCATGGGCCTTTCACAGTATTTCACACTACGAGAGCAGAATGCACAATTCCAAGGGGCTTCACGCAACGAAATCAGCTTCACGCAAGACACGTGGTGCGTTATCATTTGCTTGGAAACCTCGTCGTTCGGCACGATTTGTAGGGCTTTTGAAGCGGGCTTCACACGGACGAAGTCACAGGTTCAAATCCTGTATCGCCCACTGACTTACGGCAAACGGTGCACGCTTCCATGCACGCCTCGCCGGGGTAAGTGAAAAGAAAACCCGGCCAACCGCTGCAACGGCTGGCCGGGCACACGTCGCAGCAAGCCCTTCGGCTCACCACCACGCAGGTTCGGTGATCCCCGAGCAGGAGGGCACAACCATACCTCAATCTCCCCGTCCGTGGTTCCGCAAGCAGACCGGCTGGTGGATGGCACAAGTCGCCGGCAAGCAGGAGAAACTCGCGCGCGGCCGCGAGAACAAGAAGGCCGCCGAACAGAAGCTCCGCGACATCCTCACCCTCCGCGCCACCAACCCCGAGCCCGAGAGCGGCCGACTGACGGTCGCGGCCGTGATCGACCTGTACATCGAGTTCGCCAAGTCCCGCCTCGCGCCCACCACCCTCGACGAGCGGAAGCGGTACTTCCAGTCGTTCGCCGAGGCCCACGGGTTTCGCGTTGTCAACGACCGCGAGTGCCTCCCGTACCACCTGACCGCGTGGGTCGATTCGCGCACCGAGTGGGAGAGCGACTGGACGAAGAACCACGCTGTCTCGATCATTCACCGGCCGTTCAACTGGGCGGCGAAGCAGCGGCTCATTCCTGCCAATCCCTTCCGCGGGGTCGCACACCGGCCCGGGTCGCCGCGTCGCCCGATGACCGACGACGAGTTCGAGCGGCTCTGTGTCACCGCTCACGGGCGGACGGTCAAAACCGGCCCGCACCCCGGCGAGCGGTTCGTCGAGTTTCTCCGCTTCCTCCGGCTGACCGGGGCCCGCCCCTGCGAGGCCCGAACGTTGCGGTGGACCGACATCAACCTCGACGCCGGGGTGGTCGTACTCACCAAACACAAGACGTCCAAGACCCAGCGGGTGCCGAAGCCTCGAGTGATCTCGCTCGACGATGAGATCGTCAAACTGCTGATCGCGATCCGTTCGCGGAACGAGCCGGGCGAACTCGTCTTCTACAACCACCGCGGCACGGCGTGGAACCGGTCGAGCCTGTCGCTGCGCCTCCAGCGCGGGCGGAAGAAGGCCGGCATCCCCGCCGACGCCAAGCTGTACGGCCTGCGGCACGCGTTCGGCACGCGGGCCATCATCAACGGCGTGGACATCAAGACGCTTGCGGAGTTGATGGGCCACACGACGACACGGGTGACCGAGCACTACGTGCACATCGCGGGGAACGTCGCTCACCTCCAGTCGGCCCTGCAGAAGGTGAACGGGCGCGTCACGCCTTCCCCTGCTCCTTCCACGCCGCAAGAAGCCGCTGTGGGTCCAGATGGGCGAACGCCTTGACGCCCTTCTGGTCGCTTGTGCCCGGAGCTTCGGGTGCCGGGTCCGCGCTGCTCACGGTCGCTCGTGCCAAGTACTCGTCGATTGCGTCGGAGGGGATCACGATCTTTCCCCTCCCGACGCCGACCCGCTGGTGGCGCAACTTCTTTGCCGCGCAGAGCGCGTACACGCTGGCCGCCGAGAGGCGGAGTTTTGACGCGGTCTCTCGGACCGTAAAGGACTCATGGGGCATGTTGGTGCTCGCAACTGGTTCGATATGTTCCCCGCGCCACTGACACTAAAGACCGATCCGTGTCCCCTCGCCGTGCGTACCCGACGTCTCAACAGCCGTCACTTCCGGCGTCGAACCGCTTCGCCACGATTCGCTCCGGTCGATTCTTGAGCCTCGGCAGATCGCGGCTCGGTCGCCGAACTGGTCACTCCAAAACCGCTCGGTCTTGATCCGGTGCGGTGCTCTTCGGGGATAGTATCGCGGTGCAATGTGGGCACGCGGTGGGCGGGCGGTGGGAAATGAGCGGAAACTCGACCCCGAGGCGACCAAGTCAGACCATCCGGGGCGATAATGCCTACTGTGGAGTACCAGCTCGCAAGCGCGTCTCACCCGAATCCCTCAATCCATTGGGATGACAATGTCGAATCACCAGAAGGCCGGGCAAATCCTTGCAGCCGTTCAACTCCTTGTGCGCGAAGTCCGGCTTCGCTTCCCGGCGAGCACCGGCGGTGGATTTCCGCTCTCAGTGGATGTGGCCAGCGGTGGTCAGATGGTACGCGCACTGGTCGAGGGTATGGTCGGCAGCAGGACCTTTAGCGCGGCGCCGATCCTCGCCGACGCGCTCCAAGAGGCGGGGTGCGACGCCGACGAGTGGCTCCGGCTTCTGCGGGACCCGGCCCAGCCGTGGTTCGCGTGCGCCAAAGTGTTGACGAGTTTGAGTTGAGACCGCTCCACCTGCGCCGCACGTAGCGGCGCGGTGCTGCGAGTGGGTGCAGTATCCGGTGCCCACAAAACTAGTCCGGCTCCGCAAGTGGAGCCGGCCGAATTCGGGCACCCGTCCCAGCGCGACCAACTGAAGCTGCTCCTGTTCGCGACCCGAACGCCGCCGGCCCCGCGCCTGAACCGGGGCCACCGCAACCCCAACGCCGGGAAGCCGACCGCAATCCCGGACGACTTCGAGCTCCTCTCCGACCTGCCGACGAACCACAAGGCCTGCGCCTACCTATGGAGCGCGGGTTCGACCCGTTCGAAGTGTGCGACCTCTACGGCGTCGGGTACTGCGGGGATGACCTGAACCCGTACGTGCGCGACCGGATCATCGTGCCAATCGTCCAAGACGACCGACTCTGGGGCTGGCAGGCGCGCTTCGTCGGCGAACGGGACTGGCGGGCGACTCACGCGCCGAAGTACTACACCGCCCCGGGCATGCGGAAGAGTGAGGTGCTCTACGGGATCGACCACGCGAAGTTGTGCCCGTACGCGGTGCTGGTCGAGGGCGTGACGGACGTCTGGAGCGTCGGCCCTTGCGCCGTGGCGCTCCTCGGCAAGACCGTCTCGCACGCCCAAGGCCAGTTGATCGCGCTGACGCTGCGGAATCGGCCTCTGGTCGTGATGCTCGACGCCGACGCCCGCGCCGCGAACGCCCGTATTGTCGAGGGCCTGAGGTGCGACCACCCGGCGGGTGTCGTGCTGGTCGATCTGCCCGTCGGCACGGACCCCGGTTCGCTGTCCCGGCGGGCCAACCTCGAGATGATCCGCGACGCGGCTCGCCTCCAAGGTGTGAACCTGCACCCGAACGTGGAGGGCGCATCCGGACCGGGCGCGTGCGGAGCCGAATAGCTCGTTGCCCAGTCGCGCCGATGGAGAGGGCGGGTGCTTCGCACGGCGTCGGGGCGGGCGCCGGCCGGGGGCGGCGGACCAACCGAGCGGGAGAGCGCCGCCGGATCCCGCGGTTTGTTGTTGGAGCGCCACTCGAGGTCGTGTGGCGGTTCCGCGATCCACGGCGCTCAGGGAGCTACTGGACGCGCTGCCACCGTGTGAGCTCGGGCTCCCGACAGCGCAACCCGTCTCGATCGAGCACGCGGGGCCGTGAAGCCCACCGGCCGGTCGGGGCGCTCGGGCGACCGGGGAGATTATGGAGGCGCCTCCAATATATCGTCCGGCTCGGTCTTGCACTCCCTCGTCGATGGTGCGGGGGACTGCCGACGATCGGCCCGCGGTACGACTCGAGCGCCGGGTTCGGTCGCAGGGGAGCGTCACGAGGTGCCCCGGAGTAAGGGCGGGACGAGAAGCGGTCACGGGCGTTCCCCCCGAGTCTCGCCCCGCCGAGGGACGCGCATCGACAACGGACGGCGGCCACGGGTCGAATCGCTCGCTTCGCGCTCACCGTCCGCCGGACGGTCCCGGTCCCGAAGAGGTGTTGACAACGCGGGCACTCGCAGCGAATGTGCGCTTTGAGAGAACGGGTAACCGAACGTGAACCGGAGGATGAGATGGCCAAAACGAAAACGGGATGTCAGCCGGTCGCGCCGAGCGACCAGAGCGAGCGTCTGAAGAAAGCGGCGCTGGCCCTCGCGGGGCTGCGCGATCTCGTTCAGGGGCTCGGGCCCCTCTCGCCCGGCCCGGATCGCAACGAGTTCTGCGTCGCCCTGCACGCATTCTTGGTCGCTACGAGCCCGGTCCTCTCAGCCCCGAAGCGGCCGCGCAAGCCCCGCGCGAACGCTCGTCCATCACGGCCGGCTGGGTCGGCTGTGGCTGAGTGCCCGCTCTCGGTTCGGTCGAGTGCGCGACCGCGCCGAGCGGGAGGAACGACGCGGCGCACCCACACGCTTCCGCACCGTGCGGCAGGCGTCCGGTGTTGGCCCGCAGTGAGCTCCCGCGACGACCACTTCACTCTTCACGGGCGCTCGGCGATTCGCACCGGAACTCGTTCGCGGCGGGCTCGGCCGCTGCCCACGAATGCGTCACACCGGCACCGGGCCGGCGGGCGTTCTGGTGATCGGATTTGGGTCGCGAACGAGCCGGACGAAGTGTGATTCGACGAGCCGGTTCGAGGCCGCGTGGACCGGTGTGCCGCCGCTTGCCGCGGGCCCGCCGCTCATTGGGTCCGCTGAGCACGAACACCGCCCCTCCGCGTCACGCGCCCGACTTCGCCGTCGCCCCGAAGACGGTGTCGAAGCCGATCGCGGGTTCGACGAACGAGTCGGGGTCGGGCTCGAACGGTCGACATCCGGTCTCTTCGAGTTCGGCGGCTGGAACGTCCATCCGACCGTGTTGAGTCGCGCGTTCGGGGCGAACGGTGAGTTTCACTGTGCGGTGCGGGCGCACTGGTGCAAACAACCGCTTGGGATGTCCGGCACTCTCGGTCGTCGTGACCGGAGTGAGCCCGGCGCGGGTCTGGCCGGTGCGCCTCATTCCGATCCGCCCATGCCTCCGGCCCTGCAGATCGTGTTCTGGTACCGGATGGGTGCGGACGCGCTCGCGCGGCCATTTCATTACGTGAAGTTCCCCACACGCCGTACCGAGCGGTACCGACGGTACGGTGCTCCGACGACGCGACACTCATGGAGGATGGCAGTGAACCCCGAACCGAACGACCCGAACGAACCCGAATCCGATGGGCACGGCAAGCGCCGCCGCCGCCGCGCTCGACCGCGAAAGCCCCGCGCCCCAAGGCCGGAGTACCCGACCGACGGACTGCCGGGAGGCACCCGCGGCGCACGCGGGTCACTCCCTCCGCCCGAACTGCCGCCGCGCCCGCCGGCGGACCTGTGCGACCTAGCACCCGAGAGTCCGGTCCGCCCGCCGGACTACCGGTGGCAGCTCGCGGAGCGGCTGGCCGACGGCCGTCTGGTCCCGGCCGAGTGGGTCGACCCGTGGGTGGTGCTGGCCGCTCGGGCCCTCGCCGCCCCGCCCGAACACGTCGCCAGCGACCCCGAACTCCGAGCCGCGCTCGACGCCCGCGAACTGACCCTGAGTGCCGGGTACTGGCGGCGGGTGGAACACGAGGGCCGGTTCCTGGCCGCCGAGCCCGAGGCGACGATCGCGGCGAAGTGCGGGCTGTCGGAGCCCGTGGTCCGGGCGTACGCGGCGCTGGGCTTCGCCGTCGCCGACCGGCTCGGGTGTCCGGGCTACGTGCTCCACACGCTGGTGCGGATGTACGCGCCGGGGTTCGAGCGCGACCCCGGGACCCACGTGCGGCTGCTGGCCCACCAAGGCGGGCCGCTGGTGCTCGACACCCTGCTCGAGGCCCTCGCCGGGATCCGCACCGGTCCGCCGGGGGACCCCGAGACGCTCCGACTGGCCCGCCTGAACATCGGCCTGCGGATCACACCGGCCGACGTGCGGCACGTCCGGCGGTGGATGCTGCTGGGCGGCCTGTTCCGAAAGTGCAAGCGGGCCGGGGTTCTGCGGAAGTGAGCGAAGGGGCGAGAAGTGGGAGTACGACGAACTGGGGGCCTCGGTCCCCACACGCGAGGTGTAGAACAATGGCTTGGGACCGACGCGGCTACTTTTACATCTCGCGGCGCGTGGGCCGTCGGGTCGAGCGCGAGTATTACGGGAAAGGCCCGATCGCCGAACTGGCGGCGCTGCTGTTCGCGCGCCTAAAGCGAGCGGGAGCGGCACCCGGTGGGCACACGGACCTCGGCGAGCGCCTCGATCGGGCGTACCGGGCGCTGGGGCTGGTCGATCTGGTCGATCCGGCCGACCCCGCGGCGGACCCGCTCGTCGGGCGCCCGAGCCCGCCCGAAGCCGAACCCGGCACCCCGGCACCGAGCGCCTGACGGGCGCCGGTTCGGGAGCGCCGGGTGCGATCGGCGACCGAGACGCGGGTCGGACCGATGCCAGCGGCACCGTCCGAATGGCGGTTGGGGCCGCGAACTGACCCGTTCGAATCTCCGGCGCTTGGAGTTTGCACCGCGTTCCCGCCGTCTCCCAGTCGTGGGGAGCTTCGATATCCACTCCGCGGCCAGTTGCACGACGGGACGTCTACGGCCGAGAATGAGACCTCGACGCGCGGTCGGTATCGGCCCCGTCGCGTCCCTCCCCGCACTCGTTTTCGAGTGGTTCCGCCCCCGAGAGCCGGTACACTCGGTCGAATGTCCGACGTGACCCGCATCCTCGACGCCGCACAGGCGGGCGACCGCCGAGCGGCCGCCGCGTTACTCCCGCTCGTGTACGACGAACTGCGCCGCCTCGCCGCCGTGCGGATGGCGCAGGAGCAGCCCGGCCAGACGTTGAATGCCACCGCCCTCGTGCACGAGGCGTACCTGCGGCTCGTCGGCGATCAGCAGTTCAACGGCCGTGGGCACTTCTTCGGTGCGGCGGCCGAGGCCATGCGCCGCATCCTCGTCGAATCGGCCCGGCGGAAGGCCCGGCTCAAGCGCGGCGGGGACGGGCGGCGGATCGAGGTGCCCGACGACCTCCCGGCCCCCGCGGCCCCGGTCGAGGACGTTCTGGCCGTGGACGAGGCCCTCGACCAACTCGCCGAACGCGACGCGACCGCGGCCGAACTCGTGAAGCTCCACTATTTCGCCGGGTTCACCCTCGAAGAATCAGCCGACCTGCTCGGGGTGCCCCACCGGACGGCCTACCGGACGTGGTCGTTCGCGCGGGCGTGGCTGTTCCGCAAATTGGGCGGCGAGAGCACCCGGGACGAAAATCCGCCGGCCGGGTGATTTTCTTGGCAGCCGCGGCGCCCGGACGGCGCACGGAAGGGTAAGCACCCGTCACGGAGCCTTTTCATGAACCGCCCCACGCCCGACGCCAAGTCCGTGTTCGGCCGCGCCGCCGAGATCCCCTCGCCGGCCGACCGGGCCGCGTTCCTCGACGACGCCTGTGCCGGCCACCCGGCCGTGCGGGCCGAGGTCGAGACCCTGCTGAAGGCCCTCGGCAACGCCGGGGCGTTCATGGCCGCTCCCGCCGCGCCCGCCGGCGAAACGGCGCACTACGACACGCCGATCACCGAGGGCGAGGGGACGGTCATAGGCCCGTACACCCTGCGGGAGCAGATCGGCGAGGGCGGCATGGGGCTGGTGTTCGTCGCCGAGCAGACGCACCCCGTCCGCCGCAAGGTCGCGCTGAAGGTGATCAAGCCGGGGATGGACACCCGCCAGGTGGTCGGCCGGTTCGAGGCCGAGCGGCAGGCGCTGGCGCTCATGGATCACCCGAACATCGCCAAGGTGTTCGATGCGGGCGCGACCGACGCCGGCCGCCCGTACTTCGTCATGGAACTGGTCAAGGGCGTGCCGATCACCGAGTACGCCGACGCCGCCAACCTGACCCCGAAGGACCGGCTCGGGCTGTTCGTGCAGGTGTGCAACGCGGTGCAGCACGCTCACCAGAAGGGCGTCATCCACCGCGACCTGAAGCCGTCGAACATTCTCGTCGCCCCGCACGACGGCATCCCGGTGGTGAAGGTGATCGACTTCGGGGTGGCGAAGGCGCTCGGCCAGTCGCTGACCGAGAAGACGATCTACACGCGGTTCGCCCAGATGATCGGCACGCCGCTCTACATGAGCCCCGAGCAGGCCGAGGTGAACCAGCTCGACGCGGACACCCGCAGCGACGTGTACTCGCTCGGCGTGCTCCTGTACGAACTGCTCACCGGGACGACGCCGTTCGACGGGGACCGATTCCGCAAGGCGGCGTTCGACGAGATCCGCCGGATCATCAAGGAGGAGGAGCCGCCGCGGCCGAGCACCCGGCTGACCTCACTCGGCGCGACGCTGACGGCGGTGTCGGCGAAGCGGAGTACTGACCCGAGCCGACTGGCGGGCCTGGTGCGGGGCGAACTCGACTGGATCGTGATGCGGTGCCTGGAGAAGGACCGGACACGCCGCTACGACAGCGCGGCCGGGCTGGCGAAAGACGTGCAGCGGTATCTGAGCGGCGACGCCGTCGAGGCGTGCCCGCCGACGCTGGGGTATCGATTGAAGAAGGTGTATCGGCGGAATCAGGCCGCCCTGACGACGGCAGTGGTTGTCGCCGCGGCACTGCTGGTCGGGTTGTTGGCGAGTATCTGGCAGGCGACGGAGGCCCGGCGGGCCGAGGCGGCGGCCCTCGCCGAGCGCGACGACAAGGAGAAAGCCCTCCTCGCGGAGGCCGAGCAGCGGGCCGCGGCCGACATCGCCCGTCAGGGCATGCGGGTCGAGCGCGACGCGGCGAACAGCGCCAAGGCCGAACTGCGACAGAACTTGTACTGGTCCACGATGAACTTGCTGCCAGGGTTGTGGCAGGCGGAGTACCGTGGCCGTGTGGCGGAACTTTTGGACACGTTGCGTCCGCAAGCGGGCGAAACGGACTTCCGCGGCTTCGAGTGGCACTACTGGGACCGGCTCGCACGCCCGGAACGCCGCGAAATCGTGCTGGAGAAGCACAGCGTCCCATCCCGCGTCAGTCCCGGTGGCCGGTTTGCCGTGGTCGTGCGTGAGGCCCCCCGGAATGCCACGGAATTCACCCTGGACCTGCTCGAAGTCGCAACCGGCCAGGTGAAGCGCACCTGGACCACGACGGCCGGCCACCCCGAGCGGTTTCAAGTGGATGAACACGGCCAGCGCGTGGCTGCGAATCACTTCCAGAGGACAGATCGCCGCAACCCGGAAGCCCGCCTGATCGTCAACCCGGAATCCCGTCTGATCGTTTGGAGCATGGCGAACGGCGAAGTCCTTTATGACGCACCTGGGCCGACGCAGCCCGTGTATCCGCGCGTTCTGCTGAGTCAAGATGGACGTTGGCTGGCGACCATTGACGGCGGGTTCAACAGAAGGCAGACTCCGGAACCGGCGGATGTCAGTGTGACGGTGCGCGACCTGGACGCCCCCAAGGCCGCGCCACGCACCATCCGGTTGACCGGCGAACAGAACGAATTGCGTGCGGCGGTATTCAATCACAACGCGACTCAACTGGCGGTCATCACTCTACCAGAGGCCGGTCCACTGGAGCCCAAGCCCAAAGCGAAGTTACATCACGTGGACATCGCTACGGCCAAAGTCACTCGCGTCGCCGAGTTCGACGCGGGTGCCGCCGACGTGGCGTTCACGCCCGATGGTACTCAACTGGTCGCTGTGACAGCGAAGCCGGAACAATCCATCGTGTGGGACGTGCGCACCCCGACAGCCATCAAGGAGGTCCGCAAGACGCCGTTCGAGTTGCAAGGGCGACAATCGATTTACACGCTCGGAGTCACCATCAGCCCCGACGGTCAAACTCTGGCGTTCGGGAGTGCCCAGGTGCCAAACATTCCCCTGCTGGCGGTGGCCACGGGCAAACTCCAGCACACCATTCCGACCCCGGCGGAACCCCGCACGCCCCCCGTGTTCACGGCCGATTCCCAACGCGTGCTGGCGATCTGCAATCGGGGGACATCGTCGCCGGGCTTTGTTCTCAAAGAGTGGGATGTGCCGGCAAGCCCGACGCTACAGCCGAGAAACCCGCCCCGGTTCCCTCCCGGCGAAGCCGTCGTGCTCCTACCGGCACACAAGATCGTCAGCCGCGATGGCGGCACGACCGCCGAATACGACCCGAGCATCGGGACGATTTCGATCTCCGATCAGACCGGCAAACAGGCGTGTGTGATCCCAGCCGTTGCCAATCCTCTGAACGCCCTGGATCTCAGTGGCAGGCGGCCTGTTGGCAGCATTGGGCACAGGATGACCTTCAGCCCGAACGGGCGACATTTACTGGTCACTGCCCAGATCCAGGGAGCGGCGGCACTCTTCGACAGCCGAACCGGGGCCGTCTTGTGGGAGACGAAGCGACAAGGAGTGGACGACTTTCTCCAGTACAAACTCACACTCAGTCCCGACGAGCGACGACTCGCGTTATCGACGCGAGAAGTCTCACGGATCGTCAATTTCGACGACATGACCGAGGTCGCCAAGATCCCAGTCGCGGGGAAGGCGCAATGTTACTTCAGCCCGGATGGAGGACAGGTGGCGTGTATCGTCCGGGTGGTGAACTTGTTGACGGATGAATTGACGCGACAGCAAATGACGTTGTGGGACATTCGGACGACTCCGGCACGGGCGGTGATCACCCATGCGAGCGGGCCGTCGAAAGCCGAGTTTTCGGCCGACGGGCGCTGGCTGGTTACGCTCAATCAAGGCGATCAGCATCGCATTTGGGATACCAGCACGGGCGAGTGTGTCTCGACTTTTCGAGGTCAGTCGAACACCAGCGGTGTCGTCATCCATCCGGCGGGGAGTTGCTTGGTCATCTTCAGCACGATCATGGGGTCGAACCGGAATGATTTGCCGGAAGTGATTGACGCCAAGACGGGGCGAATTCGCTTCCGTCTCGAAACGGGCGAACGCATGATTGCGGTGACGTTCAGCCCGGACGGCAACCGGATCGCGACACTGACTCAAACCAAGGACAAGACCAGTGCCGTTCGGCTCTGGGATACGGCGACGGGCCGAGAACTGCTGACGATCCCGACTCAGCACAACATTGAGGGGATGCCTGCCCTGGGTTTCGGACCGCGTGCCCAACTGGAGTTTAGCCCCGACGGCCATCGCCTGACGCTCACCGCCGAATCGCAAGGTGTCGTGAGAACGTGGGACGCAACCCCCCGCGAGCCCGCGAAGAAATGACCGACGTGACGCGACTCCTGGAAGCGGCGACCCGCGGCGACCGGCAGGCCGCCGCGGAGCTGCTCCCGCTCGTCTACGACGAACTCCGCAAGCTCGCCGCCGTGCGGATGGCCGAGGAGCGGCCGGACCACACCCTGAACGCCACCGCGCTGGTCCACGAAGCGTACCTGCGGTTGGTCGGCGATCAGCAGTTCGAGAACCGCGGGCACTTCTTCGCCGCCGCGGCCGAGGCCATGCGCCGCATCCTCGTCGAATCCGCTCGGCGAAAGAAGCGGCTGAAGCACGGGGGCGGCTTGGAGCGGGTCGAACTGGCAGAGGTTCCGGCCCCGGCCCCGGACGACGAACTGCTCGCGCTCGACGCCGCACTCGAGGCACTCGCGCTCCAATATCCCGAACACGCCCGACTGGTCACCCTTCGGTATTTCACGGGTCTCACGCTGCCCGAGGCGGCGCTTGCGCTGTCCATTTCGGACGCGACCGCGGACCGCCGCTGGGCGTTCGCCAAGGCGTGGCTCTGGGCCGAACTCGCAGCCCCGGCTGCGGGGTCGCGAATTCCGTGAGGCGTTTGCTCGCCGTTCGGCGCATTGGTTGGAGAAGTGCTCCACACCCGGAGGCGCCCGTGACTGACGAAACGCTGTTCGCCCGCGCCATCGCCCTCCCCGGGCCGGCGGCGCAAAGCGCGTTCCTCGACCGCGCGTGCCCCGACCCCGCGCAGCGCGCCCGCCTCGACCGGTTGCTCGCCGCCCACCGGGAGGACCGCTTCCTCGAACCCCCGGACCCGGACGGCACGCGCGCCGCCGCGCCCGACCCGCCCCCCACCCGGAGTTTCGGCCCCGACGGCCCCACCGGTACGTTCGACCCGGACCGGACCTCGGCCCCCGGTGCGGCCCCGCCGTCGGTGCCCGGTTACGAGATCCTCGGGGTGCTGGGCGAGGGCGGGATGGGGGTCGTGTACCGGGCGGTGCAAACGGCCGTGGGCCGCGTCGTCGCGCTCAAGATGATCCGCGGCGGTCTCGGCTCGACCGCCGAGCGAGCCCGGTTCCGGGCGGAGGCCGAGGCCGCCGCGAAGCTGACGCACCCGGGGGTCGCACGGGTGTACGAGTTCGGCGAGTGCGCCGGGGTGCCGTACTTCACCCTCGAGTTCTGCGACGGCGGGTCGCTGGCGGACAAACTGGACGGCACCCCGTGGCACCCGAACGCGGCGGCGCGGTTGTGCGAGATGCTGGCGGACGCGGTGTCGGCGGCGCACGCGCAGGGGATCGTGCACCGCGACCTGAAGCCCGCGAACGTGCTCCTAGCCCGGATGGCCGGACCGGACGGCGGCACGGTCACCGATCCGCGAACGCGCCCGCTCCTTTACGCGGCGCTACGGGCCCCGCACGGTGCGGTGCCGAAGGTGACGGACTTCGGCATCTCCAAGCGACTGGACAGCCCCGACGGGCCGACGGCGACGGGCGCGGTGATGGGGACGCCCAGTTACATGTCCCCCGAGCAGGCGCGTGGGGACAGCAAAGAAGTTGGCCCTTCGGCCGACGTGTACGCACTCGGGGCGATCCTGTACGAACTGCTAACGGGGCGCCCGCCGTTCAAGGCGGCGGGGGTGATGGAGACCCTCGATCAGGTGCGGAACCGGGAACCGGTCGCGGTGCGCGCGCTCAACCCGACGTGCCCGCGCGACGTGGAGACGATCTGCCTCAAGTGCCTCCAGAAGGAGCCCGCGAAGCGGTACTCCAACGCGGGCCAACTGGCCGACGACCTGCGGCGGTTCCAAGAGGGCCGGCCGGTCGCCGCGCGGCCCGTCGGACCCGCCGGACGGGCCTGGCGCTGGTGCCGCCGCAACCCCACCGTGGCTTCGCTGTTGGTAACGGTGGCGACGGTGCTGGTGGCCGGGGCGGCGGTGTCGACCGTCTTCGGGCTGCGGGCGCGGGACGAGGCCGGGAAGGCACTCGCCGCCAAGAGGGACGCGGACGACAGCGCCGACTTGGCGAAGCGGAACGAGGCGACCGCCGTCGCCGCGACCGGCCGCGCCCGCCGGCTGCTGTACGGCGTGC
>JALHNS010000025.1 GCA_022843445.1 Gemmata sp. | reverse complement strand
GGCGAGTGCGGCCGCGTCGTTGATGCCGTCGCCCACGAACAGCGGCTTCGCGCCGTTGCTCACGAGTGCTTCGACCGTCGCGCGCTTGTCGTCCGGCAGCAGCCCGGCGCGGGCCGGGGGCAGGCCGAGCGCTTCGGCGCGCCCGGGCGCGTCGCCGGTCAGCACTTCCACCGGCAGGCCGAGGCGCGCGAAGTGCGCGAGCGTTTCGCGCGCCGAATCGCGCACGCGCTCCGCGACCGTCGCGACCGCGGCCACCGCGCCATCAATCTCCGCGACCACCGTTGCTTCGCTCCCCCTTCCCTTTAGGGAGGGGGGCCGGGGGGGTAGGTCGCCACGAATCCAACTCGACGTGCCGACGCGGATCGCGTGCCGCGTGCCGTCGGGTTCGGTCAGTTCCGCGCGCACGCCGCACCCGGGCACCGCGACGAAGTTCGTGACGCGCGGTTCGGTGCCGGGCGCGAACGGCTTCGGCAACTCCGCGAACGGCTTCGCCACCGGGTGCGGGCTGTGGGCTTGCACCAGCGCCAGCCAGCCGAGCACGCGGGCGCGCTCGTCGCCCGCGGTCGGGGTTTCGATGTCCACGAGTGCGAACTGGTCGTCGGTGAGCGTGCCGGTTTTGTCGAACAGCACGCGGTCAACTTCCGCGAGGCGCTCCACGGCGTCGCCGCCGCGCACCACGATCCCGCGCTCCGCGAGCCGGTTCAGGGCCGTCCACACGATGAGCGGGGTGGCGAGGCCGATGACGCACGGGCACGCGACGAGCAGCACCGACATCGCGTTGAACAGTCCGGTTTCCCAACCCGAAGCTGTGCTCCAGTAGGCGAACGTGCCGAGCGCCGTACCCGCGACGAGCGGGAAGAACCAGCGGCCGAGCGCGTCGGCGCGCGCTTGCAGTGACAGCGGCTTGTCACGCGCCGCTTCGACTGCCGCGAGCAGTTTATCGACTTGCCGCGCGGTGCCGGCCGCCGTGGCGCGGACGCGGAACGTCGCGTCGGTACTGACCGCGCCGGCGAGCACGCGATCACCGGGCCGGCGCACCGCCGCGAACGGTTCGCCGCTCACGGCCGTCTCGGACACGAACCCGGTGCCCTCCGCGATCACGCCGTCCACCGCGATGGCTTCGCCGGGACGCACTTCCACTACGTCGCCGGCGCTCACTTCGATCACGGGCGCGGTGCGCGTGCCGGTCGCGCACACCACGCGCGCTACCGCGAGCGAATCGCCCCACGCGCGCGCCGTCGCCCGGGCGTGCTCCGCGGCCCGCGCCCCGATGAGCTTGCCGAGCGTGTACACGACGAGCAGCACCGATACGACTTCGTAGTAGATGTGCCCGCGGCCGGTGAGGTGCGCCTGAAGGGAAGCCGCGAGCGCGCCCGCGCCGGTGAGAACGAACAGCGCCTCGATAGTCACGCGCCCGCGGCGCGCTGCAGCCCACGCGGCGCTCGCGAGCGGCCCGCCGAGGAGCACCGCGACCAGCACCGTTCCGCCGAAAATCAGCCACTGCGTAAGCGCGCGGGCCGCGGGCGGCACGTCGTCGTGCAGATTCAGCGCGAGGCCGAAGGTCATCGACTGGCCGACGACCAGCACGCCGATTCCGAGGCGGATCGCGGTGCCGCTGAACGTGCCGGGCAGCGCGCAAGAGGGGCCGCACGCGCGCTCGCCGAGGTCGAGGCACCCGGGCGAGCAGTACCGCGCGTTGCCGCGCCCCGCGAACGGTTCGCGGGGAAGCGGGGCACCGCACTGCGCGCAGGTGGGCATGGCAGGCGTGCTACTTCTTCGCGGGCGGCGGCGCGGCCCCGGTGTCGGAGTGATCGAGCTTCAGTTTCAGCAGTTCGTCGGCCGTTACCGGCTGCGAGCCGTTCGCCTTGCGCGCGCCTTCCTTCGCGCGGGCGGCCTTCACCTCGTCGGCGGTCACGGCCGGCTTCGCCGGGTCCGCGTCGGCCTTGTTCGACCAACTGTTGCGGATGTAGGTAATCACCCCCGCGATCTCGTAATCCTTCAGCAGGTTGCCCTGATTGGGCATCACCGCGCCGTTGTAGGTGCGGCCCTTCACCGTCACCGGGCCGGTCATCCCGTAGAGCAGAATGCGCGACAGCCGCGCCGCGCTCGCCTGATCGCCGGCCACCCACTCGGACCCGTCGAGCGGCGGGACGTTCGTCGCCGGGTTCCCTTGCCCCTGCGGGCCGTGGCACGAGGCGCAAATCGTGGTGTACTTTTGCTCGCCGACGCGCTTCAGGTCGTCCACCGTGCGCGGGTTCGGGTCCGGCGGCTGCGCGACCGGGCCGCTCGTGAGGCCGACGAGGTCGGTGCGGTCGTACACGTCGCGGCGGAAGTCCGCCGACGAACTGCCGATGTAGAAGCCGCCCCACATCAGGAGCGCGCCGCACACCGCGGCCACCCAGAACGGGATCGGCTCGAACCCGTCGCGCGGCTCCGCGTGCTCGCGGACCACCGCTCGGTGCATGCCCTGAACGGAGTCGGACCCGCCCGCACCGGGTTCGTCGCCGCCCTCGTCGATGCGCTCGCGCGCGTCCGCGGTGCTCATTCCTTCGCCTCCGGCAGCGGGGTTTCGGCCTTGCGCAGCGCGAGCAAGTACGCGACCAGCGCCTCGCCCTCCGCGGTGGGCAGAATCTGGTAGTTCTCTTCGGGCGTGGTGAGCCAGAACTCCAGCAGGTTCGCGCGCCCCGCGTCGGTCGCGGGGTCGAGTTGCGTACCGGGCCGCACCGCGAGCGCGCTCGCCAGAATCTCCGGGCCGCGGGCGCTCAGGATCGCGTCCCACTCTTTCGCGCTGGGCCGCCACCGGTACCCGGGATCGACGGTCCACTCGCGGCCCAGTGACAGTGCCTTGTCGCTCCGCGCGCCGGTCACTTTCGCGCGCGAATACAGGTACGCGAACGACGGCATCACGCTCCACGCGTTCGCGCTGCGCGGGTTCAGCAGGTGCGTGTGGTGCCACGCGGCCGACGGGTTCCGCACGCCGATGTTCGCGAGGTCCGGCCCGGTGCGCATGGTGCCGAGCATCGTGGGGTTGTCGTGCAGGTAGTCGCGGGAGACCGTGCGGCGCAGGCCGTAGCTGCGGCGGATGTCGGCGCCGGTGCGGTGCTCGCCGCTCGCGTCCCACCAGTTGCCGAACCGCTCGCTGCGCACCTGCTGCGAGTGGCAGTACATGCACCCGTTCGCCTGATACACCTTCTTGCCCGCGAGCGCCAGCCCGGCGAGCGGCTGCGGGTACGGGGCGTCGCCCTCGGCCGCGGCGAACGGCTTCTCGGTCTGGAGCTGCCAGAACGGGAACAGGATCAGGCCGAGCCAGCTCGACGCGAACGTGAGCAGCGCGCCCAAGAAGATCACCAGTCCCCGGTCCATTACACGAACCTCAAGAAGGGTGCACCGCAAAGCCCCGTCGAACCGCCGGCACGAGCCGGCGGGTTCGTCTCGCGCACCCGCCGGCTCACGCCGGCGGTTCGACCACAACCCAACGGCTCACGCTTTGGGTTCCACGAAGTACGTCGGGCCGCCGGTGCGCGGCTGGCCGCGGCCCATCAGGTTCATCACGAACAGCACCGCGAACGCGACGTGGCCCACCGTGAGCAGCACGCCCGCGACCGAGCGCGCGAACAGGTGCGGCTGCAAGTAAATGACGATGTTGGCGAACGGCACGTCCGGGTTGTTCATCATGCGGCCCTGCCACCAGCCGCCGATCGAGAGCGCCGCGAAGTACGCGGTGATGCCGACCGCCGCGCACCAGAAGTGCAGGCGGATGAGGCCGCTGCTGGCCCACTCGCGCCCCGTGAGCCGCGGCACCATGTAGTAGAGCAGGCCGAAGAAGATCATCGTGACGAACCCGTACGCGCCCAAGTGCGCGTGCGCCACCGTGTAGTGCGTGAAGTGCGTTACTTCGCTGAAATCTTTGAGCGATTCGATCGACCCTTGCAGACTCACCGCCGTGTACGCGATGCTCCCGAACACGGTGAACCGCAGCGCCGGGCTGTACCGCAATCGGTGGAAGTGCCCGCGCATCGTCATGTGGTGGTTGATCGCCACGGCGAGTACCGGAATGATCATCATCATGCTGCCCACGGTGCTCGCGGTCGCCAGCCACACCGGGATCGGCCCGCCAATCAGGTGGTGCATCCCGGCCCACGAGTAGAACAGCGCGAGGCTCCAGAACCCGATGATGCTCAGGTAATAGCTGTGGACCGGGCGGCCGATGATCTTCGGAATTAAGTAATAGGCGCTGCCCACCGCGACCGGCGTGAAGAACAGCCCCAGCGTGTTGTGCCCGAACCACCAGTTCACGATCGGCTGCACCACGCCTGTCGCGGGGCTCCAGAAGATCATGTACGCGGCGACCAAGTACATCCACGGGAACCAGAACATCGCGCCCAGAATGTACCACTGGGTGACGTACACGTGCGGCTCGCGGCGGCGGCGGAACGTCGCCACCACCCACGCGCTCACGGTGCCGATGCCGGCCACGAGGAACGGTTGCGCGTACGGCGGCGCGTCGAGCCACTCCACCGAGGTGCCGTCGCCGCGCAGGATGCCGAACACCGCGAGGAACGTGCCGAGGTTCCACAGCCCGCCGGCGAGGTACAGCACCTTGGGCAGCGGCAGTTCCGCGCGCGACAGCCGGCACATGAGCCACATGCTCGCCGCGAGCGTCATCAGCGACGACCACCCGATGCCCACCGCTTGCAGGTGCGCCATCCGCACGCGGCCGAACGTGAGTTCCGCGCTGCCGGTGAGGAAGTACGGGCTGTGCAACTTAATCGAAGCGAGCAGCGCGAGTACCGAGCCGACGAGCAACCAGAACACCGCGCTCGCGGCGAAGAACAGCACCGGGCCGCGGCACGACGCGTCGATGGCGGCGCGCTCGCCCGCGGACTTCGCGCGCGCGTCGGCGTTCGGGGCTGGTGCGGTCGCGTCGGTCATTGCTGCGCTCGGTCCTCTCGCACACGTCCCCGAAGGGGACTCCGCTACCGGTTCTCTCGCTCGTCACGCGCGCCGGCGGTCCCGCGCGCCGGGGAAGGCGTCGGTCGGTTCGCCCACGGGCTCGTCGGCGTCGAAGATCGAGTTCGCGCCGCGGTCGAAGTTCTCGAACTGCCTGTTTTTGAAGGCCCAACCGAGCGCGAGCACCGCGCCGCCGCCGAACAGCAGCATGGAGCCGACCACGGTGGCGAACAGCGCGAGGTCGGCCCCGCTCAGGGGCGCGTCGTGGTCCGGCCCGTAGCGGCCCGCCGCGAACAGCAGTTGCCAGAGCGCGGTCATTGCTTCGCCTTCTCGTCTTTCTTCGGTTCGTCCTTCTTCGCGGGCGGCGGGCTCGGTGCTTCGGGCCGCGGGAACGGCAGCGCGTCGTTCGGCCCCTTCAGCGCGCCGAGTAACTTCCCGTGCGCCTCGCGCAGCGGCATCTTCGCACCGACGCCGTTCAGCGCGGCCTCGTTTCGCGCGCGGATTTCGGACGCCTTCGCGGCGGCATCGACCGGCGGCTCGCCGGCCTTCGCGCCGTCCGGTGCCGGGTCCAGCGCGCCCGGCGACCGGTACGCGACCACCGTGAGCGCGAGGAACGCGAACAGCACGCCGAGCGCGGCCCCGGCCGTGACGAACGGGAACCCCTTCGGCGCGTCGGCGGCGGGTTCGGTACTCATGGCGTCTCGTTCTCGTACCCGATCGTTTCGTTCAGCCGCGCGTCGCGCACCGGGATCAGCGGGTAGCTCACGAACCCGTAAGCGGCGGACGCGCACACCACGCCCAGCATGAACACCGGCGCGGCGAAATCGAGCCAGTGCAAGTGTACGGTCTCGTTATGCAGCACCGGCATGATTTGCCAATACAGGTCGTAGGCGTGCATCACCAGAATCCACGCCGCCGCGAACGCGAGCCACTTCGGGCTGCGCTTGTGCGCCCGCGGGAGCAGCACGAAGAACGGCACCACGAAATACAGAATCGGGAGCAGGACGCTCATCGGGTACCACGCCCCGTTGCGCCGCAGCAAATAGAACTGCGTCTCTTCCGGCACGTTGCCGTACCAGATGAGGAAGTACTGTGAGAGCGCGATGTACGTCCAGAACACCGTTAGCCCGAACATGAGTTTCCCCACGTCGTGCATGTGTTCCATGGTAATGGTGTTGCGCAAATACCCGGCCGCGCGGAGACCCAGCACGAGCAACACGCACAACGAGAGTGACCCGCGCAGCCCGCCGGCCCAGAAGTACACGCCGAAGATCGTGCTGAACCACGTGTATTGAAGGCTCATCAAGAAATCGAACGCGAAGAACGTCGCGGTGATTCCCAACAGCGCCACGCCCGACGGTGCCCACCACTGCATGCGCTTCGTGAGGGCGATCCCGCCTTCGGTGTCTTGGCGGATCGACCAGTTGCGCATCAGCACCGAGTAGCCGATCCACACCGCGAAGTAGAGCGCGACCCGCGCCAGCACGAACGGCGTGCTGAAGTACATGTGCTTCACGTGCCAAATGTGTTCCAAGTGGCCGGTCGGCTTGTCGCCGTGTACGAACTCGTACCACTTGTGGAGGTGTCCGCTGAAGAGGCCCGCCAGCACCGGCACGAACAGCACCGCGAGCGGCACCAGCGCGCGGCTCATGTTCTCGAACACGCGCCGCAACCCCACCGACCAGCCGGCGTCCGCGACGTGGTGGATCAGCACCCAGAACAGCGCGCCGAGCGCGATGTCCAAGGCGAGCGTGTAGCCGAACAGGTACGAGTGGTAGAACTGTTTGGCGTCGAGGAACGCGCCGACGACGAGCAACAGGCCGAACGCGAGCAGCGCGGCGAACAGCATCCGCGCGCCGCTGCTCACCGCGTCCGGCGCGATCGGCGCGACCGGGTCCGGCAGCCCGGCGGGGTGCGTGGGGGGCGCGGCGGGTTCGCTCGCTGTGGTCATTTCTCGTTTTCTTGTGGCACAGGCCTCTGGCCCGTGTATCGGTTTGCACAGGCCAGAGGCCTGTGCCACAAAACACTTACTTCTTGTCCAGCACTTCGTTCCCGTAGGCGAACTGCAACTCGCGCAGGTACGCAACAATCGCCCACCGGTCGAGCGGGTCTTTTACTTGGTGGCCGTAGGCGGGCATGTTGCGCACGCCGTTGGTAATCGAGTGATACAACTGGCCGTCCGGTTGTGCTTGCACGTTCGGCAGCAACAGGTTCGAGGGCGGCACGCTCAGGCCGTACGCGCCCACGATGCCGTAGGCGAGTTCGCCGGCCCCGCCGCGGCCGCTGGTGCCGTGACACACCGCGCAGTTGCGGTTGAACTGCGTTTGGCCGCGCTTGAACAGGGCTTCCCAACCCCCGGCGCGCTCCACCGCGAGCGGCGGGATGCGGTTCACGTAGTAGCCCTCGCCCGTTAGCGCGCCGTTCTCCCACTTCGGCTTCGCCGGCACGTCGACACCGTCCACCTGTTCCTTCGCGGTCGGGTTCGCGACGCCGGTGTAGTACCGCTTGTCGGCCTTGAGGAAGTCCGGGTTCGGCGCGGCGTGCGCGCCGGCGTCCGCGGCGTAATCGGTGCCGTCGAACGGGATCGTGCCTTCGAGTGCCGGGCGGTTGCTGCGGCCGTCGGCGAAGAACTTGCTCGCACCTTGGCTCGTGTACTTCGCCTGGTACTTCATGTCCAAAAAGAAGTGCCACGGGCGCGCGTCGCTCTTCGCGCCGCGAAAGCCCATGACGGCCACGATCGCGGTGAACGTCACGAACATCGCACTGAACATGTAGAGGTAGCTCATGGCGCGGCCGCGCGCGCCGCTCCACGCGCCGATGCCCGTCGCGCCAACCACCAGCGCGCCGACCACCAGCACCGCGCACAGCACGGCGTTCATCAGCACGTTGGTGTCGATCATGTACATGTCACGCCTCCACCACGGCCACGTTCTTACCGCCCAGCCCTTCGAGGAACGCGCGGGTCGCGTCCGGGTTGAACTTCGCGTCCTTCGCTTCGACGCTCAGGAAGAACCCGCCCTGCGTGCCGCGCGCGAACGTCGGGTGCGCGTCGATCGGGTGGAACAGTTTCGGCAGCCCGCACAGGCCGACCAGCGCGACCAGCGTGAAAATACCGGCGAACAGCACCGTCATCTCGAAGAAGATCGGGATGAACGCTTCCCAACTGCGGTACTCTTTGCCGCCCACGATGATCGGGTAGTAGTACGCCGAGAAGTAGAACTGCATCAGCACCGCGAGCGTGAGGCCCGTTAGGCCGCCCGCGAGCGTGAACAGCGGCAACCGGCTGCGAGTGCGGCCGATCGCCTCCTTCATGCCGTGAACGTAGTAGGGCGTCCACGCGTCCACGTGAACGTAGCCCGCGGCGACCGTCTTCTTCGCTGCCTCTAACAGTTCGGCACCGTTGGCGAACTCGGCGACGGCACCCCACGGCGCGCCGGTTCCGCTCGCGTTCGGCACGAACGGCGGCACCGGCTCCGGCGGGGCTTCGACGTGCGTTCGCGGGCGCGTCGGCGGGCCGTAGCTCGCGGCGAGCGCGTGATCCGCCGTCGGGTACTCGCCGTTCTCGCCCTTCAGGTATTCTGCATCAGGTTTGAAGTTGTAGTGCGGGTTCGCCATCGGCAGTACGCCCTTCACTTCGGCCATTGCCACCATCGGCAGGAACCGAATGAACAGCAGCGTGAGCGTGAAGAACAGTCCGAAGTCGCCGATCATCTGGAGCCAATCCACCCACGTCGGGTGGAACTGGCCCCACGACCCCGGCAGGAAATCGTGGTGCAGCGATTGCACGATAATCACGAACCGCTCGTACCACATCCCCACATTCACGAACGTAACAACAATCAACACGAACCACGGCGTTTGGCGGCACCACTTGAACCAGAACACTTGCGGAATGATGAGGTTGCACGTCATCATCACCCAATAGGCCCACGTGTAGTCGCCGTCGAACGCGCGGTTCTTGAAGGTTTGCCACTCGTACGGGTTGCCGGAGAACCACGCGACAAACAGCTCCATGATGTAGGCGTAACCCACGATGGTGCCGGTCGCGAGGATGAACTTGCACATCACGTCGATGTGCTTGATCGTCACCACGTTGTCGAGTTTGAACACCGCCCGGGCCGGGATCATGCACTGAAGCACCATCGCGAACCCGCCGAAGATCGCCCCCGCGACGAAGTACGGCGGGAAGATCGTCGTGTGCCAACCGGGGATCAGCGACGTGGCGAAGTCGAAGCTCACCACCGAGTGAACCGACAGCACCAGTGGCGTGCTGAGGCCCGCGAACATCAGGTACGCGACTTCGTAGTGCCGCCAGTGCCGCGTACTGCCGCGCCACCCGAGCGAGAGGAAGCCGAAAATCACTTGGCGCAACCGCGACTTCGCGCGGTCGCGCAGCGTCGCGAGGTCCGGGATCAGCCCGACGTACCAGAAGATCAGCGAGATCGTGAAGTACGTGGACACCGCGAACAGGTCCCACAGCAGCGCCGAACGGAAGTTCGGGAAGATGTGGTTCGCGTTCGGCAGCGGGAACATGAACCACGCGTACCAGAACCGGCCGACGTGAATGCCCGGGTAGATGCCCGCGCAGATAACGGCGAAAATCGTCATCGCCTCCGCGAACCGGTTGATGCTCGTGCGCCACTTCTGGCGGAACAGGAACAGGATCGCGCTAATCAGCGTGCCGGCGTGCCCGATGCCGATCCAGAACACGAAGTTGGTGATGTCGAACGCCCAGTTCACCGGGTTGTTCGACCCCCACACGCCGACGCCGGTGGAAATCAGGTAGGTCGCGGCAATGCCGCCGCCGCACAAGAGCGCCGCGGAGATGAGGAACGCCGGCCACCACCAACCCGGTTGCGGCTGCTCCGTGATCTCGCTCACCTGCTGCGAGACGGAATCGAAGTCGGCCGGCCCCCACACGAGCGGGATGCGCGGCAGCGGGTCCGGCAGCGCCGGGCCGTGCGCGGTGTCGTGCGTCTCGTGTGTGGTTGCACTCATCACTGTGTTGTTCCGCGTTCTCGCTCAGCGCAAAGCGCCCTCAATCGTTACCAGCACAAGCGCGCTCAAGAGGGTGCAGAGCGCTGTCAGCCCGATGCCCGTGGCGTACACGTCCGACCTCGCGTCGGCTTCCGCTTCGCCTCGACTTATCGCAGGTGCGAGCAATCGCGCGACCCAACCCGCACCCCACCCGATGGCGGCCCCAAACGCGATACCGATGATCCAGATGGTTGCCCCAATCGGTTCTTTCGAGGCCGAGTCGAGCATACCCCACAGGAACCCAGTTGCTCCGGCACCAAGTACCGTGCAAACGGGTAGCACCCATTCGCCGATCACGCGCGGTTCGGAACCAGCGCCCATGCTCTACTCCATCGTGCCGAGTTCGTGCATTCGGAGTAGCTCTCACCCCATCTCCGGGTTGCGGTTCCGGATGCGCGGCAGGTAACTCGTGCGCGGCTTCGTGTTCAGTTCGCCGAGCAGCATGTAATCGCCTTCCAGCGCCTTCAGTTTGCTCACGCGGCTGTTGGCATCCAGCGTGTTGCCGAAGGTGATGGCGCGCGACGGGCACGCGCTCTCGCACGCGGGCACGATCACGCCGTCCGGCACCGTTACGCGACCCTGCGGGTCGAGGTCGTAGCCTGCGGCGCGCGGGTTCGCGGGCTTCTTGTACGCGGTGCCCTCCGCGGGCTTGAACGTCGCTTCAATGTCGATCACGCGGCGGCCCTGCGCCACTTCGGTGGCGGCGATCTTGGCCCCGTACTTCCCGCGCTCGATGCGCTGCACGCAGTAGGTACACTTCTCCATCACGCCTCGCATGCGCACGCTCACATCGGGGTTCTTCTGCATCTTCAGCGATTCGGGCACGCCGCTATCGCCGAGGCTCGCGCCGCCGCTCGCGAACGGCGTAGGAACTCGCAGTTCGTCCAACCTTCTCTTGTTGAAGTCGAACCAGTTGAAGCGGCGCACCTTGTACGGGCAGGCGTTCGCGCAGTACCGCGTGCCGATGCAGCGGTTGTACACTTGCAGGTTCAGGCCGTCCGGGCTGTGGACCGCGGCGTTCACCGGGCACACCTGTTCGCACGGCGCGGCCTCGCACTGCACGCACGCCACCGGTTGCGACACGATCCGCGGCTCGTCCACCGGGCCGGTGAAGTAGCGGTCGAGGCGGATCCAGTGCAGTTCGCGGTTGCGGGCGATCTCGTGCTTGCCCACCACCGGGATGTTGTTCTCGGCTTGGCACGCGACCATGCACGCGCTGCACCCGGTGCAGGCGTTGAGGTCGATCACCATGCCCCATTGGAACTGCGAATCGAGCAACTCCGGGCGCGCAAGATCGAGCGGGAACCGCTCCTGCTTCTCCTTCGCCGGGCCGCGCGGGTGCTGCGGGTTGCCGTAGCCGCCCTGCACCTGCTTCTTCAGCATCTCCTCGGTGAGGTGCGCGTCCGGGGCGAGGCCGATCTTCGGCCCGTGCGAATCGTGGTCGTGCTTGTGTGCGGGCTTCTTCTCGTCGGCGAGATCGACGACGCGCACGATGTCGCGGCCCTCGGGAATGAACCCGTGCTCTTGCGTGGAGACGAGGTCGCCCTTGCCGCGCACCTTCTTCAGCGTGCCGCGAGCGATGTGCGGTTGGCCGGTGGTGCGCAGCGGGTACACGTTCGTGCCGCCGCCCTGCGGAACGTGCGCGATGCGCATGTCGCCGAACTGCCCGAACGCGAGCGCCACCGAGCCGTCCGCTTGGCCCGGCAGCACAAACGCCGGGATCGTAATCGCGCGCCCGCTGATGGTGAGTTCCACCATGTCGTTGTGCGCGATGTCGAACGCGGCCGCGGTGTTCGGGCTAATCACCGCGGCGTTGTCCCACACCAACTTCGTGATCGGGTCCGGCAGTTCTTGGAGCCACGAGTTCATCGCGAAGCGGCCGTCGCCGACGCTGTACGACGGGCGAAACGTCACCTCCACGTCCGGTTGCGCCGGCGCGCTTTCGGTCACGATGCGCACATTCGCGTTCGCGATGCTGATCTGCTTCGGCTGCCGCGCCTTCGCGTCCGGGGCGGCGAAGCCGAGCGCCTTCGCGCGCTCCGCATCGACCGGAAGGAAGCCGCACTGCTTGTAGCGGTTGAAGGCGGTCTCGAACGCGGCGTCATCGAGCGCGACGCCACTCCGCTCGCTGAAACTCTTGCGAACCAGTGCGTAGGCGGCCTTCTGCGCGGCGAAGTACGAGCCGACCGGCTTGCCGTCCGGCCCCGGCACTTGCGCCATCAGCGCGAGCACTTCCAGCAGCGAGCGCCCGCCGCGCGCGGGCGGCGACAGGTCTTCCGCCGACGTGCGCCCGCTATTCAGCGGCGCGATGAGCGGCTGAATGCAACACAGCGAGCCGTCCGCGGCCTCGGTGTCGCCCCAACTTTCGAGCGGGTGCGCGAGCGGCAGGTGCCAATCGCACTTCTCGGACGTGTGATCGTGGAACAGCCCCAAGCGCAACTTCGTCGGCACCTTTGCCAGTTCGGTGGCGAAGTTCAGATCGGCCGGCGCGTTGAACACCGGGTTCCCGCCGACAATCAGCAGCGTGCTCACCTTCCCAGTGCTGATCGCATCGGTGAGTTGCTTCAGCGTACCATCGACCAGTTCGCGGGGCGCGTCGCGGAACTCGGCCATCCCCGCGGCGTAGTTGCCGAGCGCGTCGTTCACCAAGTGCGCGAGCACTTGCACCCACTGCGGCTGTCGCGGACCGACCACCACGAGCGACTTCCCCGCGTGTTCCGCGAGGTCTTTCGCGACGGCTTTGATCCACTTCGCGTCGAACTCGCGCACCCGGATCGTGCCCGGTACGATGGGGTTCCGCTTCAGCTTCGCACCATGCGAAGTCTGAAGTTCGCGCGCGACCGCGAGCAGGTATTCGCCGATCTGCATCGCGGGGAGCCGCAACCGGTGATCGGCCATCGTGCCGCTCACGGTGTACGTCGATTCCACCACATACAGGCGGTTCGTGTGGTGCGCGTCCGCGCGCTTCGCTGCGAACGAGCGCTGGTAATACACGCTGTCGCCGTCGCCGCCGAGGAAATCGCTATCGAGGGCGAGGACGCGCTCGGCGCGGTCGAACCGGTAACGCTGCACGAACGCACCGTTGAAGTGCGCCTTGCCCAGTTCGAGTTCTTCGGTGAGGTCGGTCGGTTCGTAAGTGTGCCAGCTCGCTTCGGGGAACTTTTCTTTGATCGCGTCGCGCAGCAACCGCAGCGCCGGCGACGCGGTTTGCTCCGTCAGGATGAAGAACCCCTTACCCTTCGCGCGAGCGAGTTCGTCGGCCTTTGCGCGGATGAAGCGGTCGAAGTCTTCCCACTTGCGCGGCGCGCGCCCCTCCATCACACCGGGATGCTTGTCCGACATCACGCGATCGGGGCTGTACAAGTCCAGAATGCTGGCCTGCGCGTGCGCGTCGGTGCTGCCGAGGCTGCACGGGTGCTGCGGGTTGCCTTCGATCTTCGTGGGCCGGCCGTCGTGACTTTCCACCAACACCGGCAGCGCGCCGCCGGCTCGCGGGAGCGCGGTCGCGTAGAAGGTGGGCTTGCCCGGCACGCTGTGGCCGATGTGTTCGTCGGGCGTACTCGCGAACGGCAGGATCGCGATATCTGGCCGACGGCACCCGGCCGCGCTCGCGACACCCAGCGCGGCCGAGAGCGCGAGGAACTTGCGGCGGCTCAGCCCCGCGGCTTCCGGGTCGGCGTCGCGCGGAATCGCTTCGCCGGTGGACTCGAACACGTTCTCGAACCCGGGGAACTCGCCGGCATCCGCCGGCTGCGCCGCGGGGTCGGGGGTGCGGTAGTAGGTGGGTTCGGTCGGCATCGCGGTTCCGCTCTGATTCAGAAAGTGCCAGAGTGCCAGAGTGCCAGTGTGCCAGAGTGGAGAGAGAAGACTGTCTTTCTCTCTCACACCCTCTGACCCTCACACGCTGGCACTTCCCCCTTACCGGTGGCAACTCTGGCAGCTCATCGGGGCTTTCACCGCGAGCTGCTGCGCGATCTCCGCGCCCGTGCCCGGCTTCGGCTTCCAAGTCAGGTCCGTCACTTTGTCGAACGGCCGCAGGTGCTCGTGCGGGTCGTTGTGGCACTTCAGGCACCAGCCCATCGAGAGCGGCTGATCGTGCCAAACCACCTTCATCTCGTTAATCTGCCCGTGGCACGAGACGCACGAAACGCCCTTGTTTGTGTGTACCGCGTGGTTGAAGTAGGCGTATTCGGGCAACTTGTGGATGCGCTTCCACTCCACCGGTTTGCCGGTGTCGTAACTGGCGCGCACCGGGGCGAGCAGCGGGCTGTTGCCCTTCACGTTCGCCATCTTCGGGTTGTGGCAGTTCATGCACGTCTGAGCCGCGGGGACGCTCGCGTGCGGCGACTCGAACACCGACTGGTGGCAATAGGCGCAATCCATGCCGAGTTTGCCGGCGTGCAGTTCGTGCGAGAACGGCACCGGTTGGTCCGGCTGGTAGCCGACGCGGGTGTAACTGGGCAGCGCGTAGTAGTACCAGCCAATCACGAAGAGCGTCACCGCGACGCCGAGGCCAACGGCGGCCCGCCGCAAGTGCCCGTCGAGCGATCGTGAGAAGATGGCCGGCACGCCCGCACTCCCTCAGAGCGAGACAATTCCAGCGAAATTGACTTTGTGAAATATTTCACAAGCTTGCCACTATCCTACGCGCGCCGCTCGTCGGTTGGCAAGGGGCACGCGCGCAAAACCGCGAAGAATCGGGAGTGTGACCGGTGCGAAGTGCCGCGCCAAGAAAAAACGCCGCGGGCAATCAGGCCGTGAGCGCATCAACCCAAACGCGAGCGGTCTCGTCCCAGAACTGAAGTGACGGGAGGTCGATTTCCACGAACGGCACTCGTTCATCTGGCGGTGCCCAGTCGTCGGTGCCGGTCGCTTGGGCGCAAAAGGGCGACGGTGCCCACACCACAAACACGGCGACTCCGTCGGTTTGAGACGACCAACCGAGGAACTCGCGCCCGTCGCGGAAGCGAAACCCGATGCGCGAGCGGTCTTCAGTGAGGCGCTCGAAACAGAGACGGACCGCGGCGAGTTGCTGTTCGGTCACGGGCGCGCTCCGCGGGAGTTTCAGCGAAAAACAAGCGAAATTGGCCCTTCACCCTCTCGCTCCGAGTTCCGCGTGCGCGCGGCGCAAGCCCGCAGTGCGGGCTTCAATGTGATAATATGTTCATTTTTGGGGGAAGTCAACGGGCGCGCCGGTGGAGTTCGCTCGGGCGAAGGTGAGCGCGGCGCTATTTCGTCGGGACCAACTTCCAGAGCCGCACCTCGTGCGTTGCCTTTTGTTCATCGGCCCCGCGCGTCTGACACGCGACCGCGACCGCGTCGCCATCGGGGGTGAGGGCAATTGCGCTCAGCCACGCCAACCGACCGAGTGCCAGCGGTTCGCTCGCCGGCTTGCGGGTCTCCGCGTTGTACACGGTGACGACCGGCAGGTACGGCCCGCCGAGGCCGCCCTCGGTTCGGACGACCGCGACCCGGTCGCTCTTCGGAGCGAACAGCAACTCGTCACGTCTGACGCGCGCGTTCCCTACTTTGGGCAGCGGGTCGCCGAGCGGCTTACCCGTCTGGTAATCCCAAAAGACAACGGTCCCGTTGCACCCGGCACTAACGGCCCACTTCCGGTTCGGGCTGATCGCACACGCGCTCGGGCCGCCGCAATTCTCGGTATCGTTGGGAACCTCCAGCGCGATCGTTTGCGCCTTTGTGGGGGGGATCGGCCGCCCGTCCTTCCCGAAGTCCGGTGTCATGCCGACACTCCACCCGGCCGGGGCGCTCGTGCGCGGGGCCGAGGGCTCTTCGTTCTTCCACACTTCGCGGGGCCAACTCTGTGGTTGTCCGACCGCTTTACCCGACTTGGTGTTGAAAGCAAACGCGGTGTAGGTCACTCGGTTGGCTTTGAACGGGTCGGTCAGCTTCTTGCGGTAATCCGCAAGGAGTGCGGCAAAGGTCTGCCCATCGGGCGCGAATCCGAGTCGGTCAACCCGCCCGTGACCGGCTCGGCCGGTCGCGCCCGCTTTCAGGTCGGGGAGGCTCCAGAGTTGCCACGTGCCGGCGTAGGAACCGGTGACGGCCGTCTTGCCGTCGGGGCCGATCGCACCCGACGCGGAAACGTGCTCGGACGCGACCGGCCCGGCGAGAAGTTTGCCGCTGGCGACGTCCCAGAGGCGCAATTCGTAGGTGCCGTCGCGCGGCTCGCGCTCACTGGCGGTGAGCAGTGCCTTGCCGTCCGGTGTGAACGCGAGCCACTTGACCTCGCCGGCCGTCGAGAACGTCCGTTCGGGCTTCGGGTTCTCGGCGCGCGCGCCGAGCGGCAGGGCGCACAGAACGGCCGCGAGGAACGAATGCGCGAGCATGAGGCTGACTCCGAGCGTCCGGGCGGCTAACCGCGAACCGTCCCCAAACTACCGGCACCGTCGGCGCGAGGGCCCGGCGCGGATTGTGTCATTTTTCGCCCCCGGCGAGCGCGGGGCGCGCTTCCGCGGGTTAGCGCCGCGCACCCGCGGCCCACTTTTTCGCCGCGCGCGCTCGGCACGCGGCGCGAGCGTGAACTACGTTCCACACATCAGATAGTGTCTCAATTTTCGCCCGGAGTCGTTCCCCATGCGCGCCAACCGCCGCCCGTCTCGCCCCGGCACGGTGCTGCCGATGCTCGGCGTGTGCCTCATCGGGCTGTTCGCGTTCGTGGCGCTCGCCATCGACCTCGGCGTGCTCGCCGTGTCGCGCACGCAGAGCCAGAACGCGGCCGACGTCGCGGCGCTGGTGGGCACGCGGACGCTGAACAACAAGGACGGCGTCAGCTTCAACAACCTGCCGGCGGCGGTCGCCGCGGCGCGGGCCTCGGCGACGGGCAACCCGCACCTGAGCGCGAACTTCAGCGGCTCGCAGATCACCAAGATCGAGGTGGGGCAGTACCTGTACGACGGCGCGAGCCAGACGTTCCGCGTGAACACGTGGGCCGATGTGACCAACGGCGGCGCGGTGGCCGCGCCGAGCGGGTCGTGGACCGCGATGCGGGTCACGCTGGGCGTAAACCAGCCCACGTACTTCATGCGGGTGCTGGGCGTGAACAGCATGGCCAGCGGCGCGCGGGCCACCGCCGTGTACCGCCCGCGGGACATCGCCTTCACGCTGGACATGACCGGCTCGATGGCGTTCAGCAGCACGTTCAACTTCAACAACCGGTCGCAGAACCCGGACCCCTTGGTGCCGGCGTTCGGGCACTACGCGGGCAACTCCGCGAGCCTCGTCTCCACGGCGAACGAGGCGAACGGCAGCGGCGAGGCGATCCAGCGGAACAACTTCACGATCAGCACCCCGGGCGGCCCGCCGATCGTGCGCAACTTCTACTTCGACCCGACGAACATGGGCGACCCGCTGGTGCCGGCGTTCCCGCTCACCACGGCGGGCGGCATCCCGAACCTGCGGAACGCGTTCCACCGGTGGAGCCCGCCGGAGAGCGGCGGCAACTCGGACACCTACACCGCGGTGACCTACGACTTCAGCCAGTACGACCCGACGCACAACGGCACCGAGGCGAACCCCAAAGGCCCGATCCCGGCCCCGGGCTTCTACGGCACCATGACCGACAGCGGCACCGTGACCTACCACGGCGACCGGTGGCGGCGCGGCACCGGGGCGATCGACAAGACCGAAACGACGTGGGGCGCGGGCAGCGCCGCGACGCGCCCCGCGCGGCACGTCGCCGACCTGCTGGGCTACGGCACCACCCCGCCCACCGGCGTCACGCCCGCGTTCACCACCGACTGGCTCAACTTCCGCGACCCGGTGTGGGAGCGGTGGGGCTACGACTTGGACGTGGTGAAGTACCGCGCGCAGCGCGCCGGCGGCCCGCCGATGGACCCGGACGCGTTCCGCGCGAACAACGGGAACAGCGACGCGAACATCCTGCTGCCGGTGGACGACCGGTACAAGGGGTTCTCGATGGGGCCGGGCTACTGGGGCAAGACGTTCTACATCTGGCCGCCGGACCCGCGCGCCCCGGTGGGCAACCCGGGCGACGCGAACTACCAGCCCGGCGACTGGCGGCGGCGGTACTTCCTGAACCGCAACGGCACGACCGCGGGCGCGGCCCTCAACCCGCAGGGCGACAACAACACCACCAACACCGCCGGCACCACCGACGGCATTAACGAGGTGCTGTTCAGCACCGGCAGCGGGCAGACGCTCGCCTCCTCGGTGTCCGTACCGGGCCAAGTGAACTACGGCGCGATCCTGCGGTGGATCAAGAGCGGCCCGCAGGTGATGCCGCCGAACCTGCGCGCCGGCCGCGTGCTGTTCTACTCCTCGATCCCCAACGACGTGGACACCGGCTCCGGCGGCACCCAAGAGCGCCTCGATAAGGCGTTCTGGAAGGCGTACATCGACTTCGTGCTGGGCATCGGCAGCTACACCAGCGCCGGGAACATGTACGGCTCGGCCGACAGTTGGTCCGCCAGCGCGCAGAGCATCACCACCAGCGACCTGACCACGTACAAGTTCGGTTGGCAGCCGCTCGCCGACGCGCCGACCCGCCCGTACATGCGGTACACCGACAGCCCGCGCCGCCCGCGGCTGCACTTCTGGTTCGGCCCGCTCAGCTTCATGGACTTCCTCGGCGCGGTGAACGGCAACTGGCTGCCGGGAACCTGCTACGAGGCCCAGTGCTGGCAACTGAAGGCCGGCGTCAGCGCCGTGCTCGACGACGTGAAGAACAACCACCCCAACGACTTCGCCGGCATGGTGTTCTTCGCCCTCTCGCAACACAACGGCGTGCGGGTGGGCATGAACCAGAACTTCACGCGGCTCAAGAACGCGCTGTTCTACCCGCGCAGCCTGCTGAACGCGATCGACTCGGGCAACATCACCAACGAGTACCGCCCGTACAACACGGGCCTCGGCGGGTACAACGCGGCCGAAATCCCCAACGCCTCGGGGAGCACCGACCCGGCGACCGGCCTGAGCTACGCCTACAACCTGCTGTCGTCGTCCAACCTGAGCGCCGCCACCGCGGTGGGCACCGGCGGCGGGCGGCGCGGCGCGCAGAAGATCGTCATCTTCGAGACCGACGGCGTGCCGAACAGCTACCGCGTGCCCACGTTCAACGCCCGCGGGTTCAACTCGTACTTCACGCTCGGCGGCACCGTGAGTGCGTCCAACGGCGACACCACCAACATGAATCACACCTACGCGGTGATTCAGCAGATCGTGAAGCCCATGTCCACCGTGGGCACCACGAGCACCGGCCCGGACAGCGGGCACTCGCTGCCCAACGCCCCGGCCCGCGTGTACCCGATCGCGTTCGGCGACCTGTTCGACGAGGTGCTCGCCCCCGGTGCCACCTTCCGCCCGACCGCGCTGTCGTTCCTCGCCAAGTGCGCCGAGCACGGCGGCACCGGTCCCGCGGGCGCGACCACGCTGCCGGCGGATCAGATCATCACCGGCCCCTACCAGCAGCGCATCACCCGCCTGCGCGATACCCTCGAGCGCATCTTCCAAGGCGGCGTCTCGGTGGTGCTCGTGGAGTGACGGGCGAGTGGCTCGTGATGAGAGGTTGGCGGTTGGTGGGAGACAGAAAGCGCAAGTCCTCAACCCCGGTCGACTGGCCGGGGTTGTTGCGTTGAACACTCCCTCGCGCGCGTCGGGTTCAATTTCGCACCTCCCCGCGCGGCGTGAGCTATGTTTCCTTTCGGCAACACCGCTAACCGCTCGATACGGGGGCCGGCGTGACCGCAGCCGCGGCGTTCGACCAGATCACCAAGACCTACGGCCGCGTGCCGGCGGTGCGGGGCGTGTCGCTGAGCGTGCCCGCGGGCGGCGCGTTCGCGCTGCTCGGCCCGAACCGCGCCGGCAAAACCACGCTCATCAAGCTGCTGCTCGGCCTCGCGCACCCCACGGGCGGCACCGCGACCCGCCTCGGCGCGCCGGTGAGCGACCGCACCACGCTCGCCCGCGTGGGGTACATGCACGAGAACCACGCGTTCCCGCGGTACCTCTCGGCGAGCGAACTGCTGCACTTCTACGGCGGGCTGTCCGGCGCGTCGGCCGCGGCGCTCGACGCGCGGGTGCCCGAACTGCTCGCGCGCGTCGGCCTCGCCGACCGGGCCCGCGAGCCGATCGCCCGGTTCAGCAAGGGCATGGTGCAGCGGCTCGGCCTCGCGCAAGCGCTCTTGAACGACCCGGACCTGCTCATCCTCGACGAACCCACCGAAGGGCTGGACCTGTTCGGCCGGCAACTGCTGCGGGCCGTGGTGCGCGAGCGCACGGCCGCGGGCAAGACCGTGCTGCTGGTGTCGCACGTGCTCCCGGAAGTGGACGAACTGTGCTCCCGCGCCGCCGTGCTGGTGGAAGGCAAGGTGGTGTACGAGGGCGCGGTGGCCGACCTGAAGCGGGACCGCACCCTCGAAGCGGCGCTGCACGACCTGTACTCGAAGGGGGCGCAATGAGCGCGACGCCCGTTGCGATTCGCACCCTGCGGTGGATGGTGCGGGACACGTTCCGGCAGTCGCTCGCGTCGCGGCTGTTCTGGGTCATGCTCGGCATCACGGCGCTCTGCACGCTGCTGGCGCTGAGCACCACCGTGACCGGGACCGACGACCGCGAGAAGCACCCCTACGAACTGCCGCTGTACCTGCCGCGGGGCCAAGCGGCCGAGGGCATCGCCGCGCCGCAGGGCGCGGTCACGCTCGGCTTCGGTATGGTCACGTACCCGGTGGCGAAGACGCGCGCCGACAGTGTGCGCGAGCTGCAGGTGTGGCTCGCGGGGATTCTCGCCGACACCGCGGGCGTGCTGCTCGCGCTGCTCTGGACGGCCGGGTTCCTGCCCACGTTCCTCGAGCCGCACGCGGTCGCGGTGCTCTTGGCGAAGCCGCCGGGGCGCTGGGCGCTCTTGGCGGGGAAGTACGCGGGCGTGGTCGCGTTCGTGGGACTGCACGCCACCCTGTTCGTGTTCGGCACGTGGGTCGGGCTGGGCGTTTCGACCGGCGTGTGGGACGCGCGGTACTGGCTCGCGGTCCCGCTCTTGGTAACGAACTTCGCGGTGTTCTACTCGTTCAGCGCGTTCCTCGCGGTGTGCACGCGCAGCACGGTCGTGTCGGTGTTCGGCACGCTCCTGTTCTGGGTGCTGTGTTGGGCGATGAACTTCACGCACCTGCGCTTGATCGCCGCGCCGCCGGAGGGCATCTCCGCGTTCGGGTCGTTCATGGTGGAAGCGGGTTACTGGTTCCTGCCGAAGCCGCTGGACCTGAGCGGCATCTTCTTCGAGGCGGTGAACGCGCACGGGTACGCGTCGCCGGTGCCGGAACTGCAAGCGGCGCGGGAGAAGGGGCAGTTCCACCCGGAGCTGTCGGTGCTGGCGTCGCTCGCGTTCGCGTTCGGCGCGCTACTGCTCGCCGCCTACGAGTTCCGCAAGATGGACTACTGAACGAGTGGCGTCACCAATCGCCGACCGCCGGAAGCGCGGTCGCCACGGCCTCCGCGAGCAGCAGGTGCCAGCGCGAGTAGAAATCGGCGGTGGTGAACGTGTTCGTGATTCGCGGCACCGCGCGCACGAACTCCGGGATCGTGGCGCGCGCCAGTTCGGTCGAAACGGCGGCACTCGCGCTCGCGGCCGCGCGTGCCAGCGCCGCGCTGTCGTGCGTGTGCAGCGCTTGCGAGCGTGCGGCGCTGGCACGCGACACCTCCGCGAGCGCGCGCGCAACGGCCCCGTCTTCGCCCGCGTACTCGCGCACCACAGCACCGGCGAGGTGCGCTTCGGTCACCTGTAGCGCGCGCTCGGTGGAGAGCTGCGCCGTGCTCGCGACGTCGGGCCACCGGTCGCGAGTGCGGTCGAGCAGCGCTGCGGCCTCGGAGCGCCCGAGGCGGCGGAACCAGCGCACGCACGGCCATGCCAGACCCGCGAGCGTCTGGTCACGGTCAGCCGCCGTCGGCGCGTCGCGCACGCGCTCGCCCAGCGCGTCCAGCAGCGGCGGGAACGCTTCCGTGTCGTCCAACCGCGAAACGAAATCGAGCGCGCCGCCCAAGGCGCGCACGGTGAGGCCCGTCCAGTCGGTGTCCCGGCTGTGCGGCACGCGCACGACGTGCGGCAGGGCGAGTACCATCTCGACGGCGAGCGCGCGCCCGGCGCGCCGCACGAGCGGGAACGTGCGCACCCACGCGCGCAACCGTTGGAGTGCGGCGAGGTCGTCCAACGGGTGCAAGAGGGCGACCGCTTCCGACGCGACGCGCGCCGGGTCGCGCTCGTCCGCGAGGCGCGCCACGGCCCGGTCGAACGAATTGACGTGCTGCGTCCAGTCCGAATACGGGTCCGTCACTCCTTCCGGGTCCAACACCGGAACGCGGCAGATCAGCGTTCGCGCCGTGTAGAACTCGCGCGACAGATCGACCGGCACGCGCCCGTCGTGTTGCGCCAACAGTTCCGTTGCGGCCGGTGGGCCGACTCCCGCCGGCACGATCCCGCCGTGCGGTACGCCGCGCCGGGCCGCGCCGATGCGATACCGAAACAGGCCCAGCAGCCACTGGTGCGCGAGTTCGGTTCGATCCGCCAGCAGTTCGACTGCGGCGCGCTCGCACCCCTGCGAATCGGCCTCGGCCCCGATCCGCGCGAACGCGAACGCGAAAATGAGATCGGTGTAGGCGAGCGTGGGCGCGCGGCCCAGCGAACCGCGCAAGTCGGACGCGGCGCGTTCGTTCAGCAGAACGTGCAGTTCGCGCAAGCACTGCGCGTCGGCGGTGTCGGGCATCGGCGGCTCCCGTGTGGGAACCGCATTGTATCACGCCGCGCAGCGCGGTCGCGCCTTCTAGCCCGACGCGTGAGCGAGGGTGCCTTTGGTAGCCCGACGCGTGAGCGAGGGTGTTTCGTTCCAAAAACCAAAACACCCTCGCTCACGCGTCGGGCTACAGAGGGTCACGCCGCGGCGCGGTCGCGGGGGGCGAACGGGGGCACGTCGAGGTTGCGGCGCTCGCGGATCGTGTAGGGGCGCTTCCCTTGGCTCTCGAAGTACACGCGCGCCAGCACTTCGCCCATCAGCCCCAGCGACACGAACTGTACGCCGATCAGCCCGGCGACCGCGCCGAGCAGGAACAGCGGGTTCTGCGTCATCCCGGGGCCGGTCGTGTACTTCATCACCACGCTGGCGATCACGCTCACCATGCCCGCGAACAGGCACACGAGGCCCATCGCACCGAACAGGTGCATCGGGCGCGTTTGGTAGCTGCCTTGGAACTTCACCGTCATCAGGTCGAGCACGACGCGGATCGTGCGCGACAAGTTGTACTTCGACTTGCCCGCGGTGCGCGCGTGGTGCCGCACCGGAATCTGCGTCACGCGCGCGCCCTGCTGTAAGATGAGCGCCGTGATGAACCGGTGCATCTCGCCGTACAGCACCATGCCCTCGAACACTTCGCGCCGCACGGCGCGCATCGCGCACCCGAAATCCTTGTACGGGATCGCCAGAATCTTGCGGATCAGCGCGTTCGCCATCAGGCTCGGCAGCTTCCGCACCAAGAGCTTGTCTTGGCGCTTCTCGCGCAGCCCCAGCACCGCGTCGTAGCCCTCTTCGAGCTTCGCCACCATGCGCGGGATGTCCGCGGGGTCGTTCTGGAGGTCGCCGTCCATCGTGACGATGATGTCGCCGCGGCTGGCGTCGATCCCGGCTTGCGTGGCGGCGCTTTGGCCGAAGTTGCGGCGCAGGCGCACCACCTTGACGCGGTCGTCGCCGCGCCCGAGCGCTTCGAGTTGCGCGAACGTGTCGTCGGTGCTGCCGTCGTCCACGAAGACGAGTTCCCACGGCCACGCGCGCTCGGCGTCGAGCGCGTCGCGCACGCGCTCGAACAGCGGGCGCACGTTGTCGCTCTCGTCCTTCACCGGCACGACCACGGAAATCAGCATAGCGGCCTCACCAGTCGAAAAATCTGCAAGGCGAGCGGCACGCGTGAGCGTGCCGGTGATTCGCGCGCCCAACAACCGGCACGCTCACGCGTGCCGCTCGCCCAGACGCTCCTGTCGTCGGCGCGGCGTCACCCCACCTCAAGCCCCGCGAGCAGCGGCTCGGAGCCGTACTGCACGAACTCGGTGTTCAGCAGTTCGATCGGTTGGGCTTCGAGCAGGTCCGCGTTCAGCAGGTACGTTCCCGGTGCGAGCGGCGGGAACCCGCACGCGAGCGTCACCGATTCGCCCGGCTTCACGATGCGCGCGAACTGCCCGCAGAACGCGCGGCGGATGTTCAGGCCCGACGGGGTGCTGAGCGTGTACCGCATGCGGAACCCGCCGGCCGCGCCCGGCGTGAAGTCCCACGGCTCGATACTCGTGTTCGTCGCGCGCACGTCCACCGCGAACCCGCGCCCGGCCGCGAAGTGCGACGGCCCAACGAGTTCGAGTTTCGCCCGGTACGCGCCGGGGCAGTAGTCGGCGTTCACCCACTGCCGGAAGCGGTTCGGCGCGTGCTCTTCGTTTCGCGCGCTCAGCCACGCTTCGTAGTAATCGAAAAACTTGTCGATGGCGTACGTGCGCCCGACCGCGACGTGCCCGTACCGCGGCCACAGTTGGCGGCGCGCGCGGGAGAGCGAATCGTCGGTGAGCAGCAGGCGCGCCGCGGTGGCCGCAAGGCCGGTGCGGTCGGCCCCGCGCGCGCAGTGGAACACGATCGGGTAGTCGGTGCGGTCGAGCACTTCCACGAGCCGCCGCACTTCCGCTGGTGCCGGCAGGCGCTTCGCGGAGAGGGTGATGTCTTCTTGGTTCGCGTTCGCGGCGTGCGTGGCGCGGCACTCGTCGATGTACCACGGCATGTTCGCGCACACGCCGCGCAGGTTCACGACGGTGCGAATCCCCTTGTCGGCGATGAACTGCGACAGTCGCTCCGGCTTCAGTTGCGCGGTGCGGTACACGCGCCCGGGAATCACGGTGTGCTCGTTCGAGAGGAACACGACGCGCGCGAACTCGGCCGCGAGCGCCGCTCCGGCGGCACCGGCGGTGAGTTTCAGCAGCCCGCGGCGCGTGAACCGGCGTGGCGCGCCCGGCTGCGCGGGCGGTGTGGGTTGGGGTGCGTCCATGCGCGGCGGAGAATGCCACAAGACGCGCAACAGGGGAAGGGCAAGTTGGCGCGCAGTTGCGCCGACGCGGCCCGCCGGGTATACTGTCCGTTTTGCTGCCGCACTGTTCGGAGCGCGCCCCGTGAACCCGGCGAACCTCGACGACCCCGCCCTGTACATCAACCGCGACCTCAGTTGGCTCGCGTTCAACAAGCGCGTCCTCGAAGAGGCCCAAGACCCGTCCGTTCCCATGCTGGAGCGGCTCAAGTTCGTCGCCATCTTCAGCTCGAACTTGGACGAGTTCTTCATGGTGCGCGTGGGCGGCGTGCAGCAGAAGGTGCAGGCGAACATTCCGATCGGCTCCGGGGCCGATCAGATGCCCCCGCGGGTGCAACTGGAGCACCTGCGCCGCACCACGCGCGAACTGGTCGCCGACCAGTACAAGGTGCTGAGCGCGGAGATCCTCCCGGCACTCGCGGCCCGCGGCATCGTCATTCGCACCAGCGGCGAACTGCGCGAACCCGAACTCGCGCACGTGCGGGCCGCGTTCCGGCGCGAGATCTTCCCGGTACTCACGCCCCTTTCGACCGACCCGGCGCACCCGTTCCCGCACCTGCTGAACAAGTCGCTGAACCTCGCGGTCACGCTGCGCCGCCCGAACGACGCGGACCCGCTGTACGCGGTGGTGCAGGTGCCCGGCGTGCTGCCGCGGTTCCTCGCGCTGCCCGCCGCCGAGGGCGCGCCGGGGCACGCGTTCTTCGCGCTCGAAGACGCCATTCGGTTGCACCTGACCGAACTGTTCCCCGGCTTGGAGGTGGTGAGCGCCGCGGCGTTCCGCGTCACCCGCGACAGCGAGTACGAGCTGGACGACGAGGTGGACGACCTGCTGGAAGAGATCGAGGCGCACGTGCGCGCGCGGCGCCGCGGGCACCCGGTGCGGCTCGAGATCGACGCCGGCGCGCCGCCCGACGTGCCGCAGTTCCTCACCGAGGGGCTGAAGCTGAACCCGGCCGACGTGTACGCGATCCCCGGCCCGCTGGACCTCACCGGCCTGTTCCAACTGCTCGGCGTGCCCGGGTTCGCCGACCTGCGCGACCCGCCGTTCACCCCGGCCGCGGTGCCCGCGTTCGCGCAGGCCGCCGCCCCGTGGCCCGCGATCCGCGGGCGCGACGTGCTCGTGTTCCACCCGTTCGAGTCGTTCGCCCCGGTGGTCGATTTCATCGAGGCCGCGGCCTCCGACGACCGCGTGCTCGCCATCAAGCAGACGCTGTACCGCACCAGCAGCGATTCGCCCATCGTGCGGGCGCTCCAGCGCGCCGCCGACCGCGGCAAGCAGGTGACGGCCGTCGTGGAACTGAAGGCCCGCATGGACGAAGAGCGGAACATCCTCTGGGCCCGCGAGCTGGAAAAGGCCGGCGTTCACGTCGTCTTCGGGTTCGTGGGGCTGAAGACGCACTGCAAGGTGGCGCTGGTGGTGCGGCGCGAGGAGGACGGCTCGTTCCGCCGCTACGTGCACCTCGCCACCGGCAACTACAACCCGCAGACCGCGCGCGTGTACACCGATCTCGGCTTGTTCACCTGCAACGTCGATCTGGCCGAAGACGTGACGCTCCTGTTCAACCACCTGACCGCCAGCACCGCGCTGCCGCCCATGCGCAAGTTGCTCGTCGCGCCGTCGCGGTTGCAGAGCCAGATCATCGAGAAGATCGACCGCGAGGCCGCGCACCAGAAGGCCGGGCGGCCGGCGCGGCTGCTGTTCAAGGTGAACGGCCTGCTGGAGCCGGCGGTGGTGAAGGCGCTGTACCGCGCGAGCCAAGCCGGGGTGAAGATCGACGTGGCGTGCCGCGGCATCTGCTCGCTGCGCCCCGGCGTGCCCGACGTGAGCGAAACCGTTCGCGTCGTCTCCGTCGTGGACCGGTTCTTGGAACACAGTCGCATCTTCTACTTCGAGAACGGCGGCGCGAGCGAGGTGTACGTGGGCAGCGCCGACCTGATGGACCGCAACCTGAGCCGCCGCGTGGAGGTGGTGTTCCCGGTGGAGCAGCCGGACCTGAAGCAGCGGGTGATCGACCTGCTGAAGACGACGCTGGCGGACAACGTGAAGGCCCGCGAGCTGCACGCGGACGGCACCTACTCGCGGGTGAAGCCGCCGGAGGGCGCGCCGCTGGTGCGCAGCCAGTACCGGTTCTTGGAGCAGAGCAGCGAACCGCCGCCCGCCCCGCCCGCGGCCCCGGAAGTGCCGAAGCCGATGCGCTCCAAGCGCCGCGGGCGCTGAGCGCCGTCTGATTGTGGCACGACGCTCCGCGTCGTTCTTCGCGGCCCGACTCGAACCGCACGAACGAAACCGAACGCGACGCGGAGCGTCGCGCCACGATAAAGGCCCGCCGTGAGCGACACACCCGCACCCGCCGCGCCGCTCGCGGTGCTGTACGAAGACCCGCACCTGATCATCGCGAACAAGCCCGCGCCCTTGCTCACGCAAGCGCCGCCCGGCGTGCCCAGCCTCGAAGCGCAAGTGAAAGCCTACATCAAGGAGAAGTACGCGAAGCCCGCGGGCGTGTACCTCGGCATCCCGCACCGGTTGGACCGCCCGGTGAGCGGCGTCGTGTGCTTCGCGCGCAACACGAAGGCCGCGCAGCGCGTGCACGCACAGTTCTCCGAGCGGCACGTCTCCAAAACCTATTGGGCGCTTGTGGAAGGTTCGCCGGAGGCCGACACCGGCGTGTGGGACGATTGGGTGCGAAAGATCGCGGAAGAGAGCCGCACCGTGCGCGCGACCGAGGGCGAGCCCGGTGCGAAACTCGCGACGCTCGAATACCGCGTGCTGGCGCGCTTCGCCGACTGCGCGCTGGTTGAACTTTCGCCCTTAACGGGCCGGATGCACCAACTGCGGGTGCAGCTCGCGTGGCGCGGGCACGCGGTTCTGGGCGACGCGCAGTACGGGACCACGCGCGCGTTCGGCCCACCGGCGGAAGTGTCGCGGGAGCGCGCGATCGCGCTGCACGCGCGCCGGCTGGTGCTCGCGCACCCGTTCACGAAGGCGCAGATTGCGGTGGAAGCCCCGCTCCCGGAGTACTGGCCGGCCGAAACGCGCGCGGCCGATTCGCGCTGACGGCCGTTGACGCTTCACCTGTGCGCCGGCGCGCGGCCCTTCTAGAACAGCCCACACACTCCCACGCACGGCACACAGGGCACGCGCATGAGCATCTCGCACCCGCTCCCGCACACCCGCGTTCGCACCCTCAAGTTCGCCAACTCGGTCGCCGCGTCCAAGCACGTCGCGAAGGAGATCGACAAGCTGGTGCGGGCGCGCAACGCCGCGAACAAGCCCACCGTGCTCGGGCTCGCCACCGGCAGCACGCCCGTCGGCCTGTACCGCGAACTCATTCGCCTCCACAAAGACGAGGGGTTGGACTTCTCCCGCGTCGTCACCTTCAACCTCGACGAATACTTCCCCATGCAGCGGGAGAGCCAGCACTCCTACTTCCGCTGGATGCACGAAACGCTGTTCAGCCACATCAACGTGAAGTGGGAAAACATCCACATCCCGGACGGCACCCTGAAGCCGGACGAAGTGGACGCGTGGTGCGCCGACTACGAAGAGCGGATTCGCGCCGCGGGCGGTATCGACATTCAGATTCTGGGCATCGGCCGCACCGGGCACATCGCGTTCAACGAACCGGGCAGCCCGCAGAACAGCCGCACGCGGTTGGTCACGCTCGACAGCATCACCCGGCGCGACGCGGCCGACGGGTTCTTCGGCGAAAAGAACGTGCCGCACAACGCGATCACCATGGGCGTCGCGAGCATTCTGGACGCGCGCCGCATCTTCCTGATGGCGTTCGGCGAGCACAAGGCCGGCATCGTCTACAAGGCGGTGGAAGAAGCGCCGACCGAGGCCGTGAGCGCGAGCTTCCTGCAAGACCACCGCGACGCCACCGTGGTGCTGGACGAAGCCGCCGCCGGCGAACTCACCGCCATCCGGCAGCCGTGGGAAGTGGGGCCGTGCAACTGGACCCCGGAGCTGGTGCGCAAGGCCGTCGTGAAGCTGTCGCTGAGCGCGAAGAAGGGCCTTCAGCAACTGAACGACGAAGACTTCCGGTTCCACCACCTGTACGAACTGTTGCGCGAGAAGGGGCCGGCCGAGCGCATCGGCGAGGCGGTGTTCCACGACCGCATGGCGACCATCACGCCGTTCCCCGCGGGCCGCGTGACCAAGCCCGAAGAGGCGAAGCCGATCCTCGTGTTCTCGCCGCACCCGGACGACGACGTGATCTCGATGGGCGGCACCATGATCCGCCTGTTCGAGCAGGGCCACAAGGTGCACGTGGCGTACATGACGAGCGGGAACGTCGCGGTGTTCGACCACGACGCGCGCCGGTTCGTGGACTTCATCGACGAGTTCCTCGCGGCGTTCGACGCGCCGAACGAGCACTCGGCCGCGGGCACCATCAAGGACCGCGTGTGCACGTTCCTCGACGCCAAGAAGCCCGGCGATCAGGACAGCGCGGAGGTGCTGAAGATCAAGGCGCTGATCCGCACCACCGAGGCCCGGGCCGGCGCGCTGGTGTGCGGCATCCCGGCGGAGCAGTTGGAGTTCATGAACCTGCGGTTCTACCACACCGGCACCAAAACCAAGAAGCCGATCCAGCCCGAAGACATCGACGACATCGTCGCGCTCTTGAAGAAGCTGAACCCGGCGCAGGTGTACGTGGCGGGCGAACTGAGCGACCCGCACGGCACGCACCGCATCTGCGCCGAGGCGGTGTTCGCGGCCGTCCGCCGCGTGCGCGCCGACGGATTGAACCCGGACGTGTGGCTGTACAAGGGCGCTTGGGAAGAGTGGGAGCCGCACGAAATCGAGATGGCCGTTCCGCTGTCGCCGGACGTGCTGGAGCGCAAGAAGGAAGCGATCTTCCGGCACCAGAGCCAGAAGGACCGCGCGATGTTCCCCGGCGGCACCGACCGCCGCGAGTTCTGGCAGCGGGCCGAGGCGCGGAACCTCGCCACCGCCCGCACCTACGACGCGCTGGGCCTGCCGGAATACTTCGCGCTGGAAGCGTTCGTGAAGTGGACCGAGTAGCGGGAAGGGCCGGGACAAAGGCCTACAGGCACAGAAGCGGTAACACACGCTGCCGCAAAGAGTGCGCCGACGTTGCGGTCGGTCATAGTTCGTAGACCGGCCCGATGAGAGAACAATGAACTGGCCGGCCGTGTCTCCGCGCGCGGAACCGTTGTTACTGTGTTATTCCGCGCGCCGCGCGGGCTATCACGGCGGGAGCGTTCCGGTGTTATTCCGCGCGCCGCGTGCGCCCCGCCAACCTTTTGACACTTGGCGCGCAAACTAACACTGGGTAATCTGGCGTACGTTATCCCGTGTTGGTCCGCGCGCCGCGCAATGAGCAGGTGCCGAACGCGCGCGGGCTAATTCCAAGTTCGGCGACGGAGGGCTTGCGGGTGGCTAAGGGCGGTGCCAAAGCAGAGCTGTCGGCCTCGTTCCTGGCGGCGAACCGTCACCGACTGGATGCCTTCGGGCCGTGGATGGTGGACGCCGACGCCGACACCCTGACCATCCGGTGGACCGACCCGCCGCCGCTCCGCAACGGCTGGCTGCCGATGTCGCTGCGGGTCTGCACGGATGTCAGCGACCTGCCCCGGGCCGAGGGCCGATTTGACCCGGACGAGCAGATGCTCGGGCTGTGCGAGCGGTTCGCCGCCCGCCGGGACGAGTTCATTGGCCAGCTCCGTGCGGTGATCGCCCCGACCGAGCAGATCGTCGGCCGGGCCACGCGGGCCGGGGTAGAGGTGTACCGCTACCTGGACCCGGACGAGGACATGTGCTCGTGCGACCTGCGGGTGTCGTTCCGATTCGCCGACGACGGCGAGCACTCCTGCCTCTCGCGGTACGACCCGGAGGCCGACGCCTTCGGTCCCCTTGAGGGGTAGCGCCGAACCAGGCGCTGCAGCAGACCCCGCCTCATAGGTTGTTCCCATGGTTCATCTCCCCGTGGCGGGGCTGCTGAGCTGGGTCGTTCGGCGGCGGAAGTCCGCGGAGGGGCGAACCGATGCGACTCCTTCCTCTGCTACTCGCTGTCGCGGCGGGGTGCGGACAGCCGGCCGCGCCGCCAACACCGCCTCCGAGCAGCCCGAAGGTGGAGGGTGCGATGGTCATCAAGCCGGGCGGTATCTACTCGTGCAAGAGCGGCGACGGCGACTTCAGCATCGTCAAGGTGCTGGTGGTCGAGGACGGCGGGGTTCACGCCCGGCTGCACACGAACCGCTACAAGGAGCGGCCGGCGGCCATCGACCCGAAGGAGTTGAAGGTCGCCATCGGGCACGTCCCGCTGTCCGAGGCCGGGTTCCGCAACTGGGAGCCGGTACTGCTTCTGGAGCAGCCCGTCACCGAGGACGAGCTGGTGGGGTACAAGCTCTGGCGGGATCGGTAGCGCCCGACGCCGAACCAGGCGCTGCAGCAGACGGCGGGGCATGATTCGTTTCTGCGACCCATAGCTCACCGGTGCCCCGCCGCTGCTGAGCTGAGTCGTTCGGCGGGCGGAGGGCATCGGCGGTGGATGACCCGGACCGCGTGGTCGCGGATGAGTGGCTCGGCGTGACGGCGTTCGTACCGGACGGTTCCGACTACTCGCCGGCCGTGCTCGTCGAGCGTCTCCGGGATGCACTCCCCGGATGCGACATCCGCACCTGCCCGCAAGGCATCGAGATCGCCGGGGGTGAGTGGCGGGTGTGGCTCTACGAGTCGCACGCCCGGCCGGGCGATCCGAACTGGGCCGAGTTCGCCGAGGTGTACGGGGATCATCCGCGTGCCGCGGAGATGACCGCCCCCGGTCGGCGGGTCGAGTTCGCGGGCCGGAGCGCCGACGCTGGCGACGAGGGCGGGCCAGCCGTCGCAGCCGTGGCGGGCGTTCTTTCGGGGTTCCGCGGGGTGTTCGTGTTCGACGGCCAGGCCGCCGAGGAGCTGTGAGCGCCTCAGACGCCGAACCAGGCGCTGCAGCAGACCGGCGGGGCACGATTGGTTTCTGGGGCGTGTAGGCTCCTCAGCCCCGCCGGCTGCTGAGCTGAGTCGTTCGGCCTCAAGAGGGCTTCCTGAGGTGGTTGAGGCGTGGTTGGATCGGGAGGCCGTATCCAGGCGTCTGCCAGCCGACGCTGTTGACTTCCGTGCGCTGATCTACGATCCCGACTCCGGCCAGTACTGTCGGGCTGATCGTGAGCCGTTCACCGGGCTGTGCTACACCCGTTGGGAGGATGGTGGGTTGGAGAGCGTGGCCCACTTTGCCAACGGTCTGGCCGAGGGCGTGTCAGTGGCTTGGCGGCACGACGGCCGCATCGAGTTGTACCGCGAGATGAGCCGGGATATGGTTCATGGGTTTGAGGTGCTTTGGGGCGCGGACGGTCAAGTCCAGTCGCGGGCGCAGTTCGTTCGAGGTCGTCGCCAATAGGCCGAACCGGGCGCTGCACCTGACACCGCCCGCTCGTTTGTGACGCGTCGCTGACGGTATGATGGCGGTGCAGGTGAGCTTTATGTTCGGCCGCGGAAAGGTGGATCGGAGGGGCGATGCTCCGGGCGCTGCGAGTCGCGACATCCGGTCTGGTGGCCGGGTTGCTCATCGGCATCCTCGGACCGGTCATCTTCGTCGCCGCCAATACGTGGGATGACCGCCGGCGGATGTCGGATACGACGGACGAACCCTCGTACTTCTCCGCGGTCTGGTCCGCCCTCAGCAACCGGGAGGCACTCCCGTATTGGGCTGGGGTCGCAGCAGCCGCAGCCATGAACGGAGTGGTCGGTGCGTTGGTTGGGTGGCGTGGCATCCGCCGGGCGGCCCCAACCGTCCTGGTCCCGCTCTTGTTGTTGGGGCTTCCGTTGAGGAGCTACGCGGAGAACCCATCGGACTCCAAGACGTGGGGCATCGAGTTGTTCGTGGTCGTGTTCGTCGGGCTGTTCGTGTGGGTGGCCGGTCGCATCGGGCAGGAGGTCGGGGCCAGGCAGAGGCAGGCCGAACCAGGCGCTGCAGCAGACCGGGGCCGCCTTATCGGTTCTGGGACTTCATTCCCCCTCGGCGGCCCCGGCTGCTGAGCTTAGTCGTTCGGCGACGGAGGGCTCGCGAGTGGCGAAGGGGACCGATGATAACCCGTTCCCAGCCCTGAAGTGGGACGGGTGGTGCTGGCGCGGGCGATGTGTCCTCCCCTGGATTCGGTCCGCCCGAGGGGTCGAACTGCTCGTCCGGTCGGCTTGTTCAGATGCCGCTGAGCGGACCAAGCCGACCGCCGCCCCGCCACCTACGGCCGAGCAAGTGGCCGCGTTCCGTCTGCTGCTCGCCCCCGCGTCACCGACCGCGGCGGCCGTGTTATCGAGCCTTCGGGCCAATGTCCCGGAACTGCCGAGCGCCGACTGGGATGCCGTGGCGGGGGTGTTGGAGTTGGCGGATGTGATCGTGTTCTCGTCTGCCGGAGACGGGGTGGCGTACACCGGGTTCGTGTTCAACGGGATGGAGTACGAGCACGGCATCGGGGTCGTCGCCCATCGGGAGCGAGTGGCGCACATTGGGTTTGCTGAAACAGCGGACGAGGCCGCAGCGAAGAAGGACCTCCGCCGCCTCAAGAGTGCCAAGCGTGCCGGCGGGTAGCGCCCAGACGCCGAACCAGGCGCTGCAGCAGACCCCGCCTCGTAGGTTATTTCTGACGCTCAGCGCACTGGTGGCGGGGCTGCTGAGCTTAGTCGTTCGGCACCAGAAACCGAGGGCGCGCGATGGCGTGGTGGGAGTGGGTGGTGCTGGCCTACGCCGTCATCCTCGTCCCGTGGCTGGCGTGGGATCTCTGGCACCACGCCCGTTGCCCCGCGTGCCGTGCGGCGAGGCAGGCG
>JALHNS010000024.1 GCA_022843445.1 Gemmata sp. | reverse complement strand
GGCGCGGAGCGGCGAAGGCGCGCCCCGCACCGGTTCGGCGCGCACGTTCTCGATCTCAACGTACAACCCGACGGCCTGCACCGTGGGAACGATGAGGAGCAGCGCGAGCGCGAACGGCACCGCAACGCGCAGAAGGCGGTGCCGCAGCAGCCCGCTGAGGCCGTACCGCTGGTAGAGGAGACAACCGAAGAAACCGGCGAGTAGGAAGAACAACTGCATGCGGAAGTCGTGCACCGCGATGACAAACGCGTCGGCCAGCGGAGTCGGCGCGGAGTCGCGCACCGCCCAGAACGCGGGCGGCTCCTGCAGGAACGAGAGAGCCGCGTGGAGAACCACACCGAGAAACATCGCGAACCCGCGCAGGCTGTCGAGTGCGTGGTAGCGGTCTGCCGAACCGGGAGCGGACATGGGCGGGCCTCTGCTGTGGGTGCGTGCGGGGTGAGCGGCGCTCGCATCGTGCGAGCGCCCGTGGAACGAGGGGGTTACGGCTTCAGAGGCGGGTAATCCTTCTCGTCGGTCAGCGGCTTCACTTTGATCGCAGGTCCACCCGCGCCGGCCGCGTTCGACGTGGCCCTGAGGAACCCGAACAGCATTTCGTCGGTGGTCTGCTGCCCGCGCTTCACGTCTTTTGGCGGGCCGTTCGGGTTGTTCGGGTTCCGCGCGCTGTTGTCGAACACGGCCGCCACTTCGAACACCGTCCCGGCCTTCACCGAGATCGGGTCCTTGAAGAAGTAGCTCTCTTGCCAGTTGTAATCCCACTCGGGAATGTCCACGAGCACCTGTTCCTTGCCGCCCGGCGGGGTCATCGTGACCTTCACCGACTTGCCGAGCATGTGCATGTGCGGCAGCACCGAGTAGACCGTGCAGTCCTCTTCCGTTACGACGCGCCCGCGCACCACGAACGCCCGGTTCCCGGCCGGGATCGTGTCGAACGGTTGGAACCGGTTCTGCGGCTCGACAAGGCCCGGTACGACCACCGCTTTGAGCGGCTTGAGCGCCGCCGGGTTCTTCGCGAAGTACAGTCCGATCTTCGTGCGATCCTGTTCGGCCTTCCCGTTACGGTGGTAGTGCATCTGCACCACGATGTCGGAGTTCTTGGGCAGGAAGTACCCGGTGCCGGCGGGCAGCACGAACCCGCGCAGGCCCGGGGTCCAACCGCCGATCCCGCCGCTCCCGCTGGGGGCGACGAACCCGATCCCCATAGCCGACGTGTACCCGGGGCCGTGGTCCGGTTCGTTCGGATCCTTTTTGCGCGCCTGTTCCTTCGCTTCGAGTTTCCGCGCGTTCCCGGTGGTGTCGAAGTAGTTGATGGTGTGGTGGACGATCTGCGGGTTGCCGGGCTTCACCTCGTAGGCCACGATGACTTTGTCTTGGGCCAGCCCGGTCGGCATCACGACTGCGCGGAAGTGGTCCGGCCCGGTCGGCCCGAGGTGAAACGGTGCCGGCATCTCCACGACGAGATCGGGCTGGCCCAGTTGCCACCCGGCCCCGGCGAACACCTTCGCGGGCGGTGCCTGTTTCGGGTCGCCCTCCGGGCACCCGGCGTCCACCCACGCCGCGAGCAGTTCGATCTCCGCTTTCGGCATCCGGCGGTCGTGCAGGTACGCGGGCCCGCCGACCGGGCGCCACGGCGGCATGGCCCCGCTAGCCGTGTACTCTTTCGTCAGGTCGGCCCAGCGCACCGCCTGTTTGTAGGTGAGCAGGCTGAACGGCCCGGCTTCGCCGGGACGGTGACACTCTTGGCACCGGTTCTGGAGCACCGGCAGCACGTCCCTGTAAAACGTGACCTTCGCGCCGTTGCCCGGCCCGTTTGGCTCCTTCGCGGGCGGCACGATCGGGCAGCCGGGTCCGTTCGTTTCGGGCACCGTGACCGCTTTGCCCGCGAGCACTTCTTCCAGCGCGTTCTTCATGTCTGGAACCACCGGCCGCGGGTTCTGCTTGCCCGGGGTGAGCCACTGATCGTCAATGCGCCCGCGGTACCGGATGGTACCTTTGGCATCCAGTACGAATGCCTCGGGGACGCGCTTCGCTCCGAGTTCGCGCACGGCTTTCAACTCGGGGTCGGCGAACACCGAGAACGCGAGTTTGAACTCCGCGGCCCGCTTCTTCACCTCCGCGGGCCCTTCCTCCGGGCACACGCCAACGACGGCGACGCTCTTGTCGGCGTAGGCTTTGGAGAGTTCCCCGAGCGGGGCGAGATAGCTCTTGGCGATCGGGCAGTCGAACGAGACGAATACCACGACGACCGCTTTCGAGCCCTTGTAGTGTTCGGGGAGCGTCACGGTGCCACCGTCCGGTTGGCGCACGGTAAACGGCCGCACGGTGGCTCCAACAGCCCCGACCGGCGGTTCGGCCGCGGTCGCACGCGCCGGTGCGTCGCACGCGACAGCCGCTAAGAGGAGTGGAACGAGGAGCGCGCGTGGCATGATATCGCTCGCGAGGGTGTGTGCAGGGAACTGATCCCACCGTACCACTCGCCACCGGTCGCCGGATCCCCGCGCGGAATGTTGGAATTCAATTGTCGCGGCCCTTCTGTGTGCGGGAACTCGTGAATTCCCTTGTGATTACCCCAATAGCCGAACCGCGTCTCCCACTGCGACTGGACCGGTGCGCTCGGCCGAACCGTACACCCCGACGACGGCCCCCGCACGCGCGGCGACCGCCCGCAGCACGTCCCGGTCCGCTGAGAGACCGGGTTGCGCGAGTGTCGTCATCACGCAGCGCGAGCACGGAGCCGTTACCGCGACCGGCACGTTGCCGATTAGCACCTGCTTCCCCACCCACTCGGTCTCAACGAACCCGGTCAGCGCCGGGACGGTTTCGATGACCAGATTCGGGCGGAACCGGCGCGGGTCGAAGGCGCACTCGGGGGCGAGTGTTCGTAATCGGTCGAGCGTCGCTGTGGTGAGCAGGTGGAGCGGTGCCAGATCGAAGAAACCGCCCGGCGGGAGCACTTCGACCGACTCCGAACCTCCGCCGGGCAGTCCCGGGACGTCGGGCCATTGCAGCTCGATCGCTGCCGCCGCCGGGGGCGCGTCCCGAAGAACGACCGGACGGCGGAGCAAATCCGACAGGGCCGAATCGAAGTGGTCGCGGTCGCTGCGGTATTCCGCTCCGCCCGGTGCGGTCACGACCAACACGCCGGCGCGCAGTTCGGCGCGTAGTCCGAGCAGGTCGGCCCACTTGCGCGGGTCCTTCGCGCTCGCCACGCGCCCGGTCGCGGGATCGACGATCGCGTACCGGCGGTCGCCGTCGATCCCGTTCGGCCCGACAAGCGCCCGCGCCAGTTGCTCGCCTTGCACCGACTTCACCGGGTAGCGCCGGACCTCCGCGACGCGCCCGACGACCGTCCCCGCGGAATCCGGTTTCATAGCCGCGGCCCCCCGCGCGTTAGCCGCAATTCCACGACAGACACGGCGACTATCGCAACGCCGAGCACGGCGATCACGAAGAGCGCCGCGCCGTCGCTCGCCGCGCCGAAGGCGTCGGGGCCGCCGAACGCCGCCACCGAGACCGCTCCGATCACACCCAGAGCGACAACCAGCGCGCCGACAGCTACCCGGTGCAGCCGGTGCCCGCTCCGTCGAACGCCGGGCGCGGGCTGCGGTGCGGTGAGGGCACCGAGCGCCGGCGCGCGACTTCGGCCGCAAACCGCGAAGGCACCGGCACCGACCGCGTACGTTCCGAGTGCCACCGGCACCACGACCCCCTTTTCGTCGATGCGCGGGTACACCGCGAGGGCGAGCACCGACAGCACCAGCACACACAGCGGCAGCCACCCGCCCAGCGGTGCGCGGTAGCCCGTGAGCAGGCCCGGCTCGCGCCGCCGGAGACGGAACAGCGACCACGTGCTCAGGACGTACAGAACGAGCGCCGCGAACCCCGCGACCAGAACCGCCGCTTCGATCGCCTTGTCGAACCAGAGGTTGGCGACCACCAACCCCGCGGCGAGTAGGCTACAGACCGCGAGCGCGGTGACGGGCGTCTGCCGTTCGGCGCTCACCCGGCCGAGGGCCGGCGGTAGGAACTGGTCCCGCCCGAGAGCGAATAGCTGGCGGCTCGAGCCGTACAGAAGCCCGTGGTAGCTTGCCAACAGCCCGAACAGCGCGACGGCTCCGAAACCGTAGAACAGCAGCGACGACTGGCCCGCCGGGATGCCGCGTATCACCTCGGCGAGTGGGTAGTCTTTTGTTGCGATCTGCTCGAAGGGCAGCGCGCCGCACGCGGTCACAGTTGTCAGAACTACGAGCACCACGACGGTCAGGATCGCCCACGTCAGTCCGCGCGGGATCGTCCGCTCCGGCTCGCGCGCCTCCTCGGCCGCGAGGGCCGCGGCCTCGATGATGATGAGCCACCAGAGCGCGAACGGGACGGCGTCGAGCACCGCCTGCCATCCCTTGTCGGCCGGCAGCGCTGGCGCGGTCCACACCCGGTCCCACGAGAAATGCGTGAGTGCCGCGATCCAGAACACTACCAGCCCCGCGAGGGCGGCGTACGTCATCCGCACGAGCGCGCGCGCTTGTTCCTTCACCCCGCGCACTTGGAGTAGAAAGAACGCGGCGATGATCGTCAGCCCTACCGCGACCGCGACGTACCGGTTCGGGGTGCCTTCCGGGTCGATCAGGAACGCGACGTACTTCCCGCCCGCGAGCGCGGTCGCCACGCCCCCGAACAGGCACTCTAGAAACATCGACCACCCCATCAGGAATCCGAGCCACGATCCGCCGGCGCGCCGCCCGTAGTCGAGCGGCCCGCCGGCGCGGGGCATCGCGACCGCCAGCTCCGAGAGCGTCAGCACCCACGCGAGGAACAGCAGACACACGGCCAGCGACGCGATCAGCATCGCCACCGGGCCGTTGTCTTTCAGGCCCAAGTTCCAGCCGAAATACTGACCGCAGACGACGATCCCGACGCCGAGCGCCCAGACGTCCCGAACGCGCAACTGCCCGGTACGAAGTACCGGCCCGTGTTCGTGTTGATCTGCTCCCATGTCGCCCCCGCGAGTACGGACTGTTACCGTTCGAAACGCCGCTCGCACGTCATAACGGAAACGCCGCCGCGCGCCCGACAGCGATTTTCGGTTTTGTTCGGCCCGGTTCAGCACGTACCATCGCGTTCAGACGTGAGGAGGCGCCCGTGTCCGACCACTCCGTAACGCACTGGCTCGCGCAACTGAAAGGTGGCGACGCGACGGCCGCCGGGCCGCTCTGGGAGCGGTACTTCCCCCGCCTCGTCCGCTTGGCCCGCGCCCGCCTCGCGGGAACCCCGCGCCGGGCGGCCGACGAAGAAGACGTCGCCCTGTCCGCGTTCGACAGCTTCTGCCGCGATGTGACTGCCGGCCGACTCCCCAACCTAGACAACCGCGACGACCTGTGGCGGGTACTCCTCGTCGTCACGGGGCAGAAGGCGACCGACTTCGTCCGTCACGAGTCGGCGGTGAAACGCGGCGGGGGTGATGCGGCGCGGGTTCCCCTCGACGGGGTCGCGGACGCGGGGCCGACGCCGGAGTTCGCGGCGCTCGTGGCCGACGAGTTCCGCCGGCTCCTCGCGCTGTTAGCAGACGACGACCTTCGGGCGCTAGCCGTGTGGAAGATGGAGGGCCACACGAACGAAGAGATCGCCGACCGGTGGCAGTGCGTGCCGCGAACGGTCGAGCGGCGGCTGAAGGTGATTCGCAGTTTGTGGGCCGCGGAGGTGACGCCGTGACCGACGCGCGCGACACGTGGCCCCCGGAACTGGCGCTGCGCCTCGACGCGGTCTGCTGCCGGTTCGAAGCCGAACTGAAGGGCGGCGCGACACCTCCCGTTGACGATTACCTTGCCGGGTTCGACGGTCCGGAGCGGGAGGCACTGCGCGCCGAGTTGCTCGAACTCCAAATCCAGTGGCGCGCGCGGAACGAAACCGTCGCGCACGAGACCGACACGAGCGCCGGGTCCGAATGGCCCCCGGCACCGCCGGGCTACGCGATCGAAGCCCGGGTCGGGTCGGGCGGGATGGGGGACGTGTACAAGGCGCGGCAACTCGCCTTGAATCGCGTCGTCGCGCTGAAGGTGATTCGGTCCGGTCCGAGCGCCGGTCCCCGTGAGCGCGAGCGGTTCCACCGCGAGGCCCGCGCGGTCGCCGGGATCGATCACGAGTACGTCGTTCGTGTGTACGACTACGGCACCCACGACGAGCGGCCGTACCTCGCGATGGAGTTGCTGACCGGCGGCACCCTCGCCGACTGCGTGCGCGCGGGCGTGCTCGCCCCGCGCGCGTCCGCGGTGCTCCTCGAAAAAGTCGCGCGGGGAGTTCAGGCCGCACACACCAACGGCGTGATCCACCGCGACATCAAACCGGGGAACGTGCTGTTCACCGCCACCGGAGAACCGAAGGTCGCCGACTTCGGGTTGGCGAAGTGGCTCGATGACGATTCGGCGCACACGCGCACCGGCGAGATCATGGGTACGCCCTCGTACATGCCACCGGAGCAGGCGGCCGGGAGCGCGAAGGACGTCGGCCCGGCGGCCGACGTGTACGCCTTGGGCGCGGTCCTGTACGAGTGCCTCACCGGGCGCCCGCCGTTTCGCGGCTCCACCGTGTTGGAGACGGTGCGGCAGGTGTTGGCCGACGCGCCGGCGCCGCCCCAACGGCTCCGGCCGGACGTGCCACCGGACCTTGAGGCGGTGTGCCTGAAGGCCCTCGAGAAGGAACCCGGGCAACGGTACCCGACCGCCGCGGCCCTCGCAGCCGACCTGCGGAACTTCCTCACCGGACGACCCACCGAGCGCCCGGCGTCCGCGTGGCGGCGCATCGAGGCCGAGTTGTACGCCAAGAACGTCGCACTGGCCGAGCGCGAGTGGGCGGCCGGGCGGCCCCAAAACGTGGGACCGCACCTCGACGCCTGCCCGGGCGAACTGCGGGGCTGGGAGTGGTACTGCCTGCGCGGCCTGCGGGACCGACCGCTCGCCCTCCGCGACCACGAAGACGTTGTTTATGGGGTGACGTTCTCGCCGGACGGCACCCGGATCGCGACGGTCAGCGACGATCAGACGATCCGCGTTTGGAACGCGGCGACCGGCGCACTCCTGCGCACCCGTTCCGGCCACACCGATCAGCTCTACACCCCGCGGTTCACCCCGGACGGCTCGCGCCTCGTCACCGCGAGTCAAGCAGCAGTTGTGAAGGTCTGGGATTTGGAACAGGGCAACGTTCGAGAGCTGGCGGGGCACGCCGACGTCGTGGTCGGGATCGACGTCAGTCGCGACGGCCGGTTCGCCGCCTCGGCCAGCGACGACACCACCGTGCGCCTGTGGGACCTCACCACCGGGGACGAACTGCGACTGTTTCGCGGGCACACCGACATGGTGAACGCGGTCGCGTTCTCGCCGAACGGGCGGCTCCTCGCCTCGGCGAGCTACGACCAGACCGTGCGCGTGTGGGACGCGGAGACCGGGCGCGAGGTGCACCGGCTGTGCAAGCACTCGGGATTCGTCTGGGCGGTCGCGTTCTCGCCCGACGGGCGGCTCATCGCGTCCGCCGGGGGCGACGCCGTGGTGCGGGTGTGGGACGCGGAAACCGGGGACGAACGGCTCGCCCTCACGGGGCATTCGGGGGTGGTGTGGTCGGTGGCGTTCGCGCCGGACGGGGCGCGCCTCGCCTCGGGCGGGTGGGACAAAACGACACGCCTGTGGGACCCGGTCACCGGTCAGGAGATGGTCGTCCTGCGGGGGCACTCGGACGCGGTCAACGCCGTTGCGTTCGGCCCCGACGGAACACAACTCGCGACGGCGAGCGACGACCGGACGGTCGTCGTGTGGGCGGCGAACCGAAACGCGCGCCCGGAGCGGGCACCGGGCTCGATACTGCGCGAGCACGCCGGGCCGGTCCTCGCCGTCGCGGTCAGCCCGGACGGGCAGTTCATCGCCTCCGCGGGTGACGACCGGACGGCCCGTGTCTGGGACGCCAGAAGAGGAACGGTTCTCCACACGCTCGCCGGCCACTCCGCGCTGATTGGTGGGGTCGCGTTCCACCCACAGGGGGCCGTGATCGCGACGGCAAGCGCGGATAAGACCGTGCGGCTGTGGGACGCGCGAACGGGGAGCGAACGGCGGGTGCTGCGCGGCCACACCGACCGGGTGTATGGTGTCACCTTCAGTCTAGACGGCTCGCTGCTCGCCACGTGCGGCTGGGACCGCACGGTGCGGGTGTGGAACGCGACCACGGGCGAACCGGTCGGCGCGTTGCGCGGGCACACGAATTGGGTTTGGTCGGTGGCGCTCTCGCCGGACGGCGCGCGCCTCGTGTCTTGCAGCACCGACCGAACCGTTCGCGTGTGGGACCGGGCAACCGGTACCGAAGTGCGCGCGCTGCGCGGGCACGAACTGAAAGTGCTTGGTGTCGCCTACTCGCCGGACGGGCGGTTCGTCGCGTCGGCCGGCGGCGACGGCGTTGCGAAACTCTGGGACGCGGCGACCGGCGAGGAACTCCGGGCGCTCCGCGGTCACACCGATCGCGTGACCGGGGTTGCGTTCGATCCGTCGGGCACGCGGCTCGCGACGACCGGTGAGGACCAAGCCGTGCGCCTCTGGGAGGTTGCTACCGGTGCGGCGCTCCGCGCCTTTCTCGGACACGCCGGGCGCGTGAACTCGGTGACGTTCGCGCCAAACGGTGAGCACCTGATCTCGGCGAGCGACGACGGGACCGTTCGGGTGTGGGACCTCGCGAGCGAATCCGAGTAATGCGCCCCATGTGTGTTGTGACGCACTCACACACACGCGCGGGGGCGCGCTCACGTCTGGTGACGTCCCGGCCCACCTGCCGACGAGCGAACCACACCAACACTGTAGGTCCCGAATACGCGGTCCCAGAACGGCGTCACGACGCCGTAGTTCCACCCCGCACCGCCCTCGTGGTGCACCGCGTGAACGGACGGGTTCATCCAGAACAGCCGGTGCGGGGCCTCGTGCGACCACTTGTGCGTGACGGCAACGGCCAGAACGTATGCGGCCGTGCCGGCTAGGAAAGTGAGCCCGGCGGGCGCGCTGTGAACGAACCCGATCCAGAGGAACGGGATCGCGGGCGGGAAGAAACCCGCAAACTCGGACGCAATCGAGTAGCGAACGTACGCCTTGTGGTGCATTTTGTGTCTCCGGATCATCCAACACCTGAGCCGCGAGTGAAGAACGAACCGGTGCACGAAGTACTCCACCAAGGAACCCAACAGGAGCGCGGCCAGAAAGAACGCGACAAGAGTGAACATGCTCGAACCCTCTGGTGTGTACGGCTTCAGGGCGCGAGCGAGTTGGAACGAGCAGACAGCAGCCACCGCGCGACCGTCGCGGGCGATTGTTTCTCGACGTCGACGCGCCGATTCGCTTCTTGCATCCGGTCCTGTTTGATTGCTCCGACGAGCGGGCGCAGAGCTTCCACAAATCCCGGGCGCCGGGCCGCGTCGCGCGACACCAATAGGATGGCGTCGTAGGGCGGGAACACCTGTGCCGAATCGCACAACAGCACGAGTTCGCGCTCTTTGATCCGACCGTCGCTGCTGAAAGCGACAATTGCGTCCACCTTCCCTTCGCTCACCGCCCCATACATGAGTGTCGGGTCCATCGCCACCGCCAGTACGTCCTCGTCTCGGAGACGGTACGTGTCCTTGAGCCGCCGCCACTCCTTCTGATGGAAGAAACCGGTGTCCGCGCCGATCTTGAGGGGCCTTCTGAGTTTCGTGCGCGTGAAGTCCGCGAGGTCGGCGATCGTCTTGACGCCGGAATCTGTTGCCCGCTGTTGAGTCACCGCAATTGCGAACCGGTTCTCGAACCCGAGCGGTCCGAGGCACACCGCGCCGAATTCCCCCTCGATGAAGCGGCTGACCTCATTCAGCGTTGTCTCCCGGTCCACGGTATCCTGGCGCTTCATGAGGAGCGTCCAGACGTCGCCGGTGTACGCGACCATGCAGTCGACTTCGCCGCGCTGAAGGGCCAAGTGCTGTACGCCGTAGCCCATTCCCTGTCGCCGTTCGGGCCGGAATCCCGCCTTTTCGAGGTACTCGGACATCGCGTGAGACAGTATGTACTGCTCGTTGAACGCGGCACTCGCGACCACGGCGCGCGAGCTCCCGCCGAACCAACGAGAGATCGGTTCGTACAGCGCGCCCGCAACAAGTACCACGAGCGCCGCGCAGGCCGCGCACGCCAGCGACCGACTGCGACGACGGATCGCAACTTCGAAGAGGCGGACGAGTTGATCGAGAGCGACCGCGAGGACCGCGGCGGCCGCACACCCGAACAAAGTAGACGTGTGATTGAGCGTGGCGAACCCGGCGAAGATGTAGTTCCCCAAACTCACGCCGCCGACGGGTGTCGCCAGTGTCGCGGTGCCAACCGCCATCACCGCGGCCGTTCGGACCCCACCGAGAATGACCGGCGCGGCGAGCGGCAGTTCCACGCGCCAGAGTACCTGCCGGGCGCTCATCCCGAGCCCGCGAGCGGCTTCGATCAGCGCCGGATCGACGCCGCGGAGTGCGACGACCGTGTTCGAGAGAACGGGAAGAATACTGTACAACAGCAGCGCGAAAAACGCGGGCCAGAAGCCGATCGTTCCGCCCAACAGGAGCATCATGAGCGCGAGCAGGGCGAGGCTCGGTACTGTCTGAATCGCACCGGCACTCGCGAGCGCGTACTCGGCCAACTTGGGCCGGCGACTGACCGCGACGCCGAGGGGCAAACTCACTGCGACCGCCGCGAGGAGCGCCGTGGTCGAGAGCAGCACGTGCCCGCCCAAATACGCCGGCAGGTTTGTGAGAAGTTCTTGCAGGTTCTCGTTCACGGCGTCCCCCCTTCAATCGGGCGGGTCCAGAGCGCATCCAATCGCTCGGCGTGTCGTTTGGGAGTCGCCACGAGCGTGGCGACGAACGGGTCGCCCGGGTCCGTGAGCAGTTCCCGCGGTGTGCCCAGTCGCACGAGCCGGCCGCTGTTCATCACCGCAATCCGGTCGGCCGAGAGGAGCGCCTCGGTCATGTCGTGGGTCACCATCACGGCGGTCAAGTTGAGCCGACGGTGGATCGCAAGAAAGTCGTCACGAAGTTCGTCGCGAGTCACGGGATCGAGTGCGCCGAAGGGTTCGTCCAACAACATGACGCGCGGCCCGGCAGCAAGGGCCCGCGCGAATCCGACGCGCTGCTGCTGCCCACCGGACAACTGGCGCGGGTAGCGGTCGCGGTACTCGGCTGTGGGGAGCCGTACCAGAGTCAGCATCTCGTCGACGCGCGCCGCAGTGCGGGCCTGCCCCCACCCGAGCAACCGCGGGACCACCGACACGTTTTCTGCGACGGTCATGTGTGGGAACAGACCGACCCCTTGGAGGACGTACCCGATGCCGCGGCGCAGTTCCACGGAGTCGAGGCTCTGTACGCCCGTGCCGTCGATCTCGATGCGCCCGGAGGTCGGTTCGATCAGGCGGTTGATCATTTTCAGTGTCGTGGTCTTTCCGCTACCCGAGCCGCCCAAGAGAACGCAGAGCGCTCCGGTGGGAACGGTCAGCGAAACGTCGCGCACCGAATGCGTGATTCCGCGGTCGTAGGATTTGCACAGTCCGTCCAAGACAATCATGGAATCACCTGCAAGTGCGGCGCTCACGCTCGGTTTGCGGGTCGCGCCCATGCGCCCCACGTACGGGAACTGGCAAACGCCACCATTCGGCCATCACGGTGTGTGTCTTTTCCCTCGGTCGGCGTATACTCGGCTCGCGGAATCCCCATCGACGACACCGAGGCACGACCGATGGACGTCGCCGCACGCGGCCATGTGACGGTCTGGATCGATCAACTCAAAGCCGGTGACCCCGCCGCGGTGAAGCCGCTGTGGGACGCGTACTTCGCGCGCCTCGTGGCCCTCGCGCGCGCGCGATTGCGCTCGCTCCCGCGGGCCGCGGCCGACGAAGAGGACGTGGCCCTGTCCGCGTTTGACAGTTTCTGCCGCGGGGTCGGCGCGGGGCGGTTTCCGCGTCTGGATGACCGCGACGACCTGTGGCAGGTGCTGCTCGTCATCACCACGCGGAAGGCCATCGGACTGACGCGCTACACGAACTGTGAAAAGCGCGGCGGCAACGCGCCCTTCGCCCCCTCGGGCGGTGCGAACGACTCGGCGCCGGACGCACTCAACGAAGCGGCCGATACGGGTCCGTCACCGGAACTGGCGGCCGAAGTTGCGGAACGGTGCGAACGGTTACTTATTCAGCTCGGTGATGGCGAATTGCGACAGATCGCGATCTGGAAGATGGAGGGCTACACCAACGACGAGATTGCCGGAAAACTCGGCCGATCGGTTCCCACCGTCGAACGGCGACTCGCCCGCATTCGCGAAATCTGGGAAGCTGGTGCGAAATGAATACCGGAGACGAAACGCGGGATCACCACGAACCCGACCCGGTCGGGCGCGCGTGCGACGCGTACTCTCGCGAGTGGAAGAACGGGTGCGGCCGACCGGTTGAAGACTTCCTCCGCGCACACGGGCTGAATCCTTCGGAGCTGCCGCCCAATCTGGTTCCCGAACTCGAAAAGTTGAGGGATTGGTACGGCGCACGTCTCCCAGCGCCGCCCACAGCGGGGCGGTACGCACCGGGAACGCTGATCAATAACCGGTACCAAATCGAAGTGGTGCTCGGTGAAGGCGGGATGGGAGTCGTGTACCGCGCGTTCGACATGAAACTCGAAAAAACGGTGGCTCTCAAGTTCTTGCCGCCCCGTCTCGCCGCGAACCCTGCTTTGGTCGATCGGTTCCACAAAGAGGTGCGAACCGCGCAAGACGTGTCCCATAGGTGCGTCGCGCGCGTTTACGACATTGACGATCACGACGACCACCCGTTCTTCTCGATGGAGTACATCGACGGTTGTGATCTGGCGTCACTGCTCAAGCGGAGCGGCGGCCGACTGACGGAGGAGACGGCGGCGCGATACGCCCGACAACTGTGCCTCGGCCTCGCGGCGATTCACAGTCGCGGCCACGTGCACCGCGATCTGAAGCCCCAGAACGTCATGATCGACCGCGAGGGCCAACTGCGTGTCACCGATTTCGGGTTGGCCGTCGAGGGGACAGAGGCCGAACGGGCCGGAATCGCCGGGACGCTCCCGTACATGAGCCCAGAGCAGGCCCGCGGCCAAGCGACAAAGCAAAGTGACATCTATTCACTCGGCCTCGTGCTGTACGAGATGTTTACCGGGTGCCAAGCGTTCGAGTCGGTGACACTCGAGCAGTTGGTCCAACGGAAGAGCCTCCCGGCCGCGCCTTCCGCCCACGTTGCGAGCCTCCCCACGGAGGTCGATACGGCTGTCTTACAGTGCATCGAGCCGGAACCGGCCAAACGCCCCGAGCGCGTGCAGAACGTGCTGCATATGCTGCTACGCGCGGGAGGAACTCCAACTCCAGAAGAAGTGGCCGTCGCCGAACCCCCGCAGAACGAGCGCACCGGGGGTCTCTCGCTCCGCGCTGGCATCGCCCTGTTCGGATTGACGGTGTGCTGTCTGTTTCTTGTTGGGGAGTTGAACGACCACACCGCGTTGTTTCGTCAGGCGCTTACGGACTGGTCGCCGCGCGATCTGACCCGCAAAGCACGCGAGCACCTCAACGACTTGGGCTTCGCCCCCGAATCGACACGGGATACCGCTCACGGCCTCGCGACAGACGAGGCGCTCCTCGCACACCTGCGAAACGGGCACTCCCGCCTCATCAACCGAAACCAACTGCCGTCGGGACAACCCGCGGTGATGTACTTCTGGTACCGCCGAAGCCCGGACGTGATCGCCCAACGACTGGCACCGAACGACACGTCCGGTTGGAGCATGCCGGGGCGCGTGCTCCCCAGCGAACCCCCGCTCCGCGAACCCGGAGAGGTTTGCGCCTTTCTTGACCTCAACGGGCGGCTAATCGAACTACACGCGGTCCCGGCGCGCCGGCCACCGAATTTTCCAGTGCGCGTGCCCGATCCAACCCGACTCCTAAAAGCCGCGGGATTTGAGAACGTTCCGCTCAGCAAGGCCGACGCGCCCACCCGAGCGCCAACCGGGTTCGCCGACATTCGCATGGCTTGGGTCGGCGCACACCCGCAGGCACCCGAGGTCGTGCTTCGTATCGAAGCAGCGTATTATCAAGGCGAGCCGGTCTACTTTCATGTCGGCCCAGAGGCCCCCCAACTCGGCGATCGCCTTCCGGGCTTCATGCCGGACAACCTTCTTGAGAAAGTGCAAGAGGTCAAAAACACACTGTTGGGGTTGGTCGCACTTCCGATCGGAGTATGGTTCGCTTGGCGCAACTGGATACATGGGCGCGCGCACCCGCGCGGCGCTCTCATTTTGGCCGGGGGCTTCGTACTGCTCGGTCTCGCAGGGTGGGTGCTGGCGGCGCACCACGTGCTCTGGCCCCGGAATCGGCTCGACTCGTTCAAGGACGAATTGAGCATGTTCACCGGAATGCTCGGGCGCGTTGTCTTCGACGGCGTGCTCCTGTGGTTAGCGTACCTCGCCCTCGAACCGTGGGTTCGGCGCACGGACCCGGAGCGGGTGAGTTCGTGGAACCGGTTGATACAAGGCAGGTGGCGCGCTCCGTCGGTTGGGGGAGACATCCTTCTCGGCTGCGCGGGTGCAGCCGGTTTCGTGTCGCTGTTGCTCCTCGCGCGCGCGATTCCCGGCTGGCTCGGTTACGTCCCGGACCTGAAAAGTATTTGGGACGCGACGTACACCGAAGGCGCAGGCAGTTTGCTCGTGACGCTCCAAATCGCGCTGATGGTCGCCCTGCGCGGGTTCTTCTTGTACTTCTTGGTTCTCCTTCTCTGCCGGGGCTATGTGCGGTTCGGCGTGTGCCTGAACGTCGCGATCTGGTGGGGGCTCTACGCGCACGGTGGCGACTACACGGCGGTTCACATCGCGGTCGGACTGGCGTACGCAATTGCCTGTTTCTTCGTGCTACGGCGTGCGGGTCTGCTCGGCTTTATTGCATTCACTTTGGTGGAGCAGGTGCTGACCTACATGCCAGTGACGACCGATTTCTCGGTCTGGTATGGTGCGATCAGCACGATGAGTCTGGCGTTCGTGCTCGCCCTCGCTCTGTACGGGACGTGGACAGTCGGCCGTGCCCAACAACCCGCAGATAAAACGTGACAGCGCGAACTGAGATGTAGGGCGTAGCGCACACCCATCATGGTGCTTAATCGCTCTTGTATTCCTTATCGAGCGTGCGCCACAGGTACCATGCGGCGACGGTGCGGTGCGGCTTCCAGCGTTCGCCGACCGTCGCCAGTTTCTTCGCGTCCGGCAGCGAACGCAACTTCAGTTGCTCCTTCACCGCGACCTTGATGCCGTAATCGCCCACCGGCCATACGTCGGGCCTCAGCAAGCCAAACATAAGAAACATGTCCACCGTCCACGGGCCGACGCCCTTCACGACGGTGAGGCGCTCGCGGATGTCGTCGTCGCTCAACTCCGGGATCGCCGGGAGCAGGTCCGCGTTCGCTTTCACGTGCTCCACCACGGCGCGGATCGTGCGCTGCTTCGGCCCGGAGATGCCGCACGCCTTGTACTGCGGTTCGCGCAGCCGCGCCAGCTTCGGAAGCGGCAGCGGCGGCCCGCCGACGGCGGCGCACAGCTTTGCGAAGATGGATTGTGCCGCCTTGCCAGAGATTTGCTGGCCCACGACGCAGCGCACGAGGAGCGTGAGCGGGTCGTGTTCGCTCGCCTCCAGCGCGCACGGCCCGACGCGCCCGATGATCGTTTCCATGACCGGGCAGTTGGCCGCGAGGTGCTTCTGGGCCTTGCGAATGGCTGGTGTGGACATGCGAATAGTTTAGCGAACGCGGCGCTCACTTGACGACGCGATTCGCGCCGTCGTAAATGATCGCGCGGTGCCGCGCCGTCACCGTTTCCCAATCGAGCCGGTGCGCCGGTTCGAGGAAGTAGCGGTACGCGACCGCCATTTGCCGTGCCGCTTCGTCGAACGATACGCCGCCGAAGCCGGTGCCGAACGCCGGGAACGCCGCGGTTGCGATCTTGCGCGCGGCCGTCGCGTTGTGCGCGCCGATGGCGACCAGCGCCGCCCACGTCGCCGCGTACACCTTCTCCGTGCCCTCAATGCTGCCGGGCACCCGCATCGTCGGCGCGTGAACCAGAAACGGGATCGCGTCGAACCCGGAGTCGATGACGAACGCGGTGCCCACCGGTTGTTCGCCGTAGTAGTCGGCCATGATGCGGTGCTGCACGCGGCGCATGATCTGCTCGCCGAACCGGTCCACCACCGCGGCGTCGATGCCCGCGGTCATCAGCCCGTAGGAATTGCCCGCCGTCACGAAGGCGTCGTGCGGGTCCAATTCTTCAAAGCGGGCGCGCATCACGCGCGCGCCACGGAGTCCGGCGAACCGCGCGCGGAACGCGGCGCACGCTTCTTCGTCCGGGTGAACCAGCCAAACGGATTCGAGCATCGGGAGCACTCCTATTGCTCCGCATTGTACTTCAGCAGTTCCGCGACCGCGGCGTCCGCCACGCACTTCCCTCGGCGCGTGAGCGCCACCGCGGTGCCGGTGTCGGTGGTGCAGCCGGTGTCGCGCAACAGCGCGAGCGCCGCCGGTACGAGCGCGTCTAGCTCGAACCCGGTGCGCGCGAGGAAGTCGGCCCGCACGATCCCCTCCGCGCGGCGCAATTGCGTTGCCATCGTCTCGAACGCGCGCGCCCGCGGCGGAAGTTCCTCGCGCTGGAAGGTGGTCGGTTCGCCCGCGAGCGCCTTGCGGATGTAGAGTTTCGTGTCGCGCACGTTCAGTTCGCGCGCGCCGTTCACGTAGCGCGCCGCCCCGACGCCGAACCCGAAATAGGCGTCGTTCGCCCAATACCGCTCGTTGTGCCGGCACCGCCCGCCGGGGCGCGCGAAGTTCGAGATTTCGTAGTGCTCGAAGCCGGCCGCAGTGAGCCGGTCCATCGCGAGTTCGTACATGGCGAGTTCGTCGTCTTCGCTCGCGGGCACCAGTTGCGAACGTTCGCGGCGCTTCCACAGCGGCGTGCCCTTTTCGTAGGTGAGGCCGTATGTGGAAACGTGATTCGGGCCGAGCGCGAGTGCCGCGCTCAGGTCCGCGTCCCAGTCGCTCAGGGTCGTTCCCGGTGCGCCGAAGATGAGGTCGAAGGAGAGGTTCGCGATGTGTTTGCGAACCGCGTCCGCCGCGCGCGCGACGTGATCGCCGGTGTGCGCGCGTTCGAGCGCCGCGAGTGCCGGTGCGCGGAACGACTGTACCCCGATGCTCACGCGATTCACCCCGAACGCGGCCAGCACCGCGGCCTTCTCCTCGGTGAGCGAATCGGGATTCGCTTCAATGGAGTATTCGCGCTTGGCGCTCAGCGGGAGCCAAGAGTTGATCGTGCGCAACAGGCGCGCGAGTTGGTCCGGGTTCAGGTGTGTGGGCGTGCCGCCGCCGATGAAGAGGCTTTCCACTTCGCGCGGCGCGCCGAGCGTGCCGAGTTCGGCCGCGAGCGCTTCGAGGTACAGGTCGATGAGGTGGTCGTTGCCCGCGGTGACGGCGAAGTCGCAGTAGCCGCAGTGGTGCGCGCAGAACGGCACGTGAACGTACGCGGTGCGCGGGACGAGCCACGGGTCGCCGGTCATCGCGCACCTACTTCAGCCAGCCGTGCCCTTCGTCGCGCACGATGCGAGCCATGGCTTCGATCCACGCGGGGTGGTCGTTCAGGCAGGTGCCGCTCTTCAGGTGCTCGCCGCCGGCGTGCTCGAACACCTCGCGGCTCTCGTTGCCGATCTCGTCCACCGTTTCGAGGCAGTCCGCGGTGAACCCGGGGAGCACGACGTACACGCGCTTGGTGCCCTTCTTGGCCAGCGCTTCGAGCACGTCGTCGGTGTACGGCTTGAGCCACGGGCTGCGGCCGAACCGCGACTGGTACGTTTGCGTCCACAGGTGCCGCGGCCAGCCCATGCGCTTCACGAGCGCTTGCGTGGTGCGCACGACGTGCGTCGCGTAGGGGTCGCCGCGCTGCGCGTACTTCTGCGGGATGCCGTGGAAGCTGATGACGAAGTGTTCCGGCTCCCACGCGAGCTTCTTCAGGTCGTCGCGCAGGTTGGTTTCGAGGGCGTCGAGGTACGCGGGGTGATCGTAGTACGGCGGCACCACGCGCACCGCGGGCACGCGGCGCACGGTCGTGAGCGCTTTGAACAACGAGTCGGTGGCGCTGGCGAACGAGGTCGCGGAGTACTGCGGGAACATCGGCATCGCGATCACGCGGTCCACGCCGGCCTTGACCATCTCGTGAACGGTGTCGCGGAGCGGCGGGTTGCCGACGATCATGCCGAACCGCACCGGGTTGTTCGGGAAGTGCGCCTTCAGCCGTTCGGTCTGGCACACGGTGTGGTGCATCAGGGGCGAGCCGGTCTTGGCGTCCCAGATGCGGGCGTACTTGGCGGCGCTGGCCCCTGAGCGGAACGGGAGGATGAACCCGTACAGGATGGGCCACCAAATCGGCTTGGGCACCTCGATGACGCGCGGGTCCGAAAGGAACTGCCGCAAGTACGGGAACAGCCCGCGGTAAGTGGGCTTGTCCGGGGTGCCGAGTTGGATGAGGAGAATGCCGGTCATGGGTGGTTGTCAGTCCTCAGTGTTCAGTTCTCAGTTGCGCGGCACCGGCGGAACGGAGTGTAACCGCCGGCGACTGACCACTGACAACTGACAACCGACAACTACTTCTTCTTGCAGTCCGGGCCTTCGAGGGCGGTGCCCTTTTCGGTGATGTGCGCGTCGCCGCCGGCGGCCTTGAGCGCCGCGGCGCGCTCCACGTTCAGTTGAATGTAGCTGCTCCACTGGGCCGGCACGTTCGGCTCGGAGTAGATCGCTTCGACCGGGCACTCGGGCACGCACGCCTCGCAGTCGATGCAGTCTTCCGGGTCGATGTAGAGCATCTTGTCGTCTTGGTAGAAGCACTCCACCGGGCAGACGACGCAGCAGTCGGTGTACTTGCAGTCGTTGCAGTTCGCGGTAACGACGTGTGCCATGAGCGGCAGCCCTTGTTGCATGTGCGCGCGGACAGGCGCGTAATGCAGTGAGTAATACCACACCGCGGCGCAACGTCAAGCGGTGCCGGGTGCAGCGCCCGTGCGAGCCGGAACGCCGAGGTCCGCGAGCAGCGCCTTCACCTTTTCGGCGATGAAGTCGCGCACCTTGCGGAACTCGTCCGGCGGCATCTCTCGCGGGTCCGGGATTTGCCAGTCGTAGCGGTGCTTCGCGTTCACCAGCGGGCAGGCGTCGCCGCAGCCCATCGTCACCGCGGCGTCGATCTCTTGGCCGTTGAACTGATCGACGGACTTGGACGCGTGCGACGTGAGGTCGTAGCCGAGTTCGGCCATCGCGCTCACGGCCTTCGGGTTCACCTTCCCGCTCGGTCGGCTCCCGGCAGAAAGCGCCTCGACGCGGTCGCCGCCGAACAGCGCCGCGAACGCCTGCGCCATCTGGCTCCGGTTCGAGTTCTCCACGCACACGAACAGGACGCGCACTTTCGGTTCACTCACGAGCAGGCTCCTTCGCGGCAGCAACCGGGTTCTTGGACGAGCACGCACGCCGGCACCGCGAGCAGCGCGCCGAGGAACGGGGCCGTGAGGTACAGCCACAGGTGATCGAGGGTGCCACCGAGCACCGCGGGCGCGAGCGACCGGGCCGGGTTCATGCTCGCCCCGGTGATCGGCCCGGCGAACAGCACTTCGAGCGCGATGACGCCACCCACGATCAGCCCGCCGAGCGCCCGCACTTCGGGCTTCGCGCGCGAGAGTGCCAGCACCACGAACGCGAGCACCGCCGTGAGCCACACTTCCAGCACGAAGCACTCCAGCACCCACGGCGCGCCGCCGGGCGCGTACACCTGCGTGGGCGCGAGGCCCGCGGGGGCGCGCCACGTGAGCGCCGCGAGCAACCCGCTGGCCGCAAACGCCCCGGCGCACTGCGCACCGATGTACCACGGTACTTCGCGCCACGGAAACTGCTTCGCGGCGGCAAGCCCCACCGTGACCGCCGGGTTCATGTGCGCCCCGGACACCGGGCCGACCGCGTAAGCCATCACCGCCACCAGCAGCCCCCACACGAGCGCGACCCCAACGAGACCGCCCCCGCCCCCGGTGAGTTGGTTCGCAACGACAACGCCGGTGCCCCCGAACACGAGCACGAACGTGGCGAGGAACTCGGCGGTGAGGCGGCGGCGCATGGCGAACTCGGGGCAGGGGGGTGCAGACGTGATACGAACTCGCACCGCGCGGTGCGTGAGGATCGTGTTAAGGCCGCACTTTGGGCGCGAACAGGTCCGCAACCGGGCGCGTGTTCGACCGCCGCACTGCCCACTTCCCGCGAACGCGCGCCGCGGGTAAGTTACCGCTTCTGTTTAGTCCGCGGGCCGCCTCACTTGCAGTTGCAATCTCGGCGACCCGCGGGTGCCTCACCAAAGGCGCGCATGTTCCCATCGCTCTCTGACACGCAGAAGCTCCAGTCCGCGCTCGGCGGCGATCTGCTCGTGTTCCTGCCGGAACTCGCGGTGTGCGCCGGGGTGGTCGCGCTGCTGCTCGCGCGCCTCGTGCCCGCGCTCGACCGCGCGCACCTCGGCGGCCTCGCGGTGTCGGCGCTCGCGGTGGCGCTGTTCGCGGCCGTGAACCAGTGGATCGAGGGCCAATGGGCCGGGCCGTTCTTCGGCGCAATGCTCACGTCCGACGCGTGGGGCGGGTTCGTGCGCATCGTCGTGCTGAGTGCCGCGCTGCTCACGGTGCTGCTCACCCTCTTCAGCGGCATTCCAGCCGCTGAGAACTCCCGCACGCGCGGCCCTTCCTCCGCGCCCCCTTCGGGGGCGGTCGGAAGCACCGCGGGGCGGGAGTGCGACGACTCCGCAGACTTCTACGCGCTGCTGCTCGGCGGCACGCTTGGCATGATGCTGATGGCGTCTGCGAGCCACCTGCTGATGGTGTTCATCGCGGTGGAAATGGCGAGCCTGCCGGGGTACGCGCTCGCGGGGTTCCTGAAGGGCAAGCGCACCGGCAGCGAGTCGGCGCTCAAATACGTGATCTACGGGGCCGCCGCGAGCGGTGTCATGCTGTACGGCATCACGCTACTCAGCGGCACGTTCGGCAGCAGCGCGTTGCGCGACGTCTGCACCGGCATCGCGGCCCGCGGGTTCGATCTGCCGGTCCTCGCGGGGCTGGCGCTCACGCTCGTTGGGTTAGGGTTCAAGCTCGCGGCCGTGCCGTTCCAGTTCTGGTGCCCGGACGTGTTCGAGGGCGCGGCGGCGGAAGTCGCGGGGTTCCTGTCGGTGGCGTCGAAGGCCGGCGCGATCGGGCTAACGGGCCGCGTGCTGTTCTCGCTACACGGCGCACAAAGCGACCCGTGGGCTGTGCCGTCGCACTTGGGCGCGGCGGTCGCGGTGGTGGCGATGCTCACGGTCACGTTCGGGAACCTCGCGGCGTTCGGCCAAACGAACCTAAAGCGGCTGCTCGCGTACAGCACCATAGCGCACGCCGGCTACATGCTCATGGGCGTCGCGGTGTTCACGACCACCGGGGCCGGCGCGGTGCTGTACTACCTCGCAGCGTACGTGTGCATGAACCTCGGCGCGTTCGCCGTCGTCGCCCTCGTGCGGAATGCAACCGGCGCAGAGCAAATCGACGACTGCCGCGGCTTGGTGAAGCGCAGCCCGTTGGCGGCGGTGGCGCTGGTGGTGTTCTTGGCGAGCCTGTTGGGTCTACCGCCGCTGGCCGGGTTCGCGGGGAAATTCCAAGTGTTCGCGTCGGTGTACGACGCCACGAAGGGCGCTCCGCCGTGGCTCGGCACGCTGTGGCTGGTGATGCTCGGCGTGGGCGCGCTGAACACCGTGGCGAGCGCGTACTACTACCTGAAGATCGCCCGCGCCGCGCTGCTCGAAGACGCGCCGCAAGCCGCCCCGGTGCGCCTCCCCCTACTGGCAAGTGTGTTTCTCGTGGGGTTGGTGGTGGCGCTGGTGTTCGCGGGCGTGGTGTGGGAGCCGCTGATGGGCGAATGCGCCCGCGCCGCGGACACGTTCAAAGTGAAGTGACGAGCGCGGCGAGTTTGTTGGTAGTAACCCGCTTCAGCGGGTTTCCCAAACACCGCAGCGAGAGCGACGCGACGGGAGTTACCAACGCGACACACGAACTGCGTTTGTTTCTCGATGTGTTGCGCTTTCGATTTCGGTGTTTGGGAAACCCGCTGAAGCGGGTTACTACCAACAACCGAACCCGCTTCACGGGTTCACACCGGGAGCGTGCGATGGTCCGTTCGTCGGTCGCGGCACTTTTGGCGCTGGCCGCGTGCGCATCGTACGCCGCGCCGGCACCGGTCCCGCGCGTGAAAGACGCGGACCTGTATTTTCCCGTCGAAGTGGGCGCGACTTGGACGTATACGCTCGCCCTACACAAGCGAGAAGACACAGCCACCGTCACGCACGTCGAACAAACGAAGGCGGGGAAACTCGTTACCGTGGGGCGGGTAGAGAAGGACAAGACCGTCACCGCGATGAAGGTTCTCGTTTCCAAAAACGGTGTCTACGAAGTTGAAGTTGGTGGCGAGAAATTCGATCCGCCGAGGTGCGTCCTGAAACTGCCTGCGAAGGCCGGCGACACTTGGAAACGGAAGCGGCCGGATTCGGACGAACTCGAAGGCACGGCGACGGTGGCCTGCGCCGAGGAGGTCGAGACGCCCGCCGGGAAGTATCAAGCGATCCGAGTCGATTGGGAAATCACCTCTGCGGGCAGGATGCAAAGGGCGAGTTTCTGGTACGCCCCGCGCGTCGGGATGGTCAAGAACAGCTTCAAAACAGATGACGGCGACGACGAAGCCGTCCTGCAATCGTTCAAGGCGACCAAGTAGCGTTCACTTCCCCTTGCGCAACAAATCCAGCGCCGCGAGGCTCATCGTGCGGGTGCCGGTGCGCACGCTCGGTTCCGGCACTGGGGCGTAGGCGTCGGTGTGCATCCCCGGGAGCGGGGCCGCGCCCGGCTTCTGTGCCGCGTCGTACTTCTCTTGCGAGATGGTGCCGATGAAGTACATGAAGATCGGCGTTTTGCCCTCCGAGAAGCGGCCGAAGTCTTCCGCACCCATCACCGGCTTCCGCAACCGCACCGCGTCCGCGCCCTGTGACTCGCGGAACAGCGCCCCGCACCGACGCGACAGCGGCACGTCGTTGTAGGTCGCGGGCGTGTACTCCTCCAAACTCACCTTCACCTCCGGCGGCGGGGCGTTCGCGGCGAGCGCGGCGGCCTTCGCGATGCGGTCGATGGCCTTCAGCACGCGGTCGCGGGTCTCGGTTTTGGTCGTGCGAACGGTGAGCTGCAACTTCACTTCGTTCGGGATGATGTTGTGCTTCGTACCGCCGTGGATCGAACCCACCGTCACCACCACGGGGTCGAACGGGTCCGTTTCGCGGCTCACGATCGTCTGCAAATCCAAGATGATGCGCGCCGCGATCACCACCGGGTCGATGGTCAGGTGCGGGGCCGCGCCGTGCCCGCCCTTCCCCTTCACGAGAATGTCGATGGTGTCCGAGTTGGCGAGCGCCAGCCCCTCGCTGTACGCGAGCGTGCCCGCGGGGAATAGCGGGTCCGCGTGCAGCGCGAGCGCGAAGTCCGGCTTCGGGAACTTCGTGTACAGCCCCGCTTCGAGCATCTTCTTCGCGCCCGCGATGATCTCCTCCGCCGGTTGCGCGATCAGCACCAGCGTCCCGCTCCACTTGTCTTTCATCGAAGCCAGCACGCGAGCGGTGCCCACCCAACTCGTCATGTGAATGTCGTGGCCGCATGCGTGCATCACGCCCACTTCCACGCCGTCGCGGTTCTTGGTCTTCACTTTGCTCGCGTAGGGCAGCCCGGTTTGCTCGACGATGGGCAGCGCGTCCATGTCGGTGCGAATCAGCACCACCGGGCCGGGGCCGTTCTTCAGCACAGCGACCACGCCCCCGCCGACGTTCTCCGTCACCTCGAACCCGGCCTTCTTCGCTTCAGCCGCCATCCGCTTCGCCGTGTTCACCTCTTGGAACGACAGCTCCGGGTTCGCATGCAGGTGTTGGTACAGCGCGACGAGATCGGCGATTTCGGCGTCCAGTTTCTTGTCCACCGCCGCGACCGTTTCTTTCACCCACCCGGCGGGGGGTGCGGGTGGTTCCGGTTGCGCCCCGGACAGCGCGAGTGCAGACAGCAGCACGGCGGCGAGTGCGGGTCGAGCGGAGCGCATGAGCGGACCTTTCGTAGCGTGGCGCGAACGGGCGCGCGAAGGTGCGAAAACCGGGCGGAATCCGGCATCCGGGCGGCACTCGGCGGGCGTACACTGGAATAGACACTTGCCCGAACATCCCCGGAGGGACACCAATATGGCCGCAAAATCACTCACGGTACAGCAGCGCAAGTCCATTTTCCACGCACTTGTGGAGCTTCAGGACGAGCGCTCGTTCACGATCGCGGATTCCAAGAAGGAAATCGCGTCGCGGTACCACATTTCGAAGGAACAACTGGAACTGATCGAGCGCGAGGGGCTAACGAAAGAGTGGCCGCCGCTGGTGAGCTGAGGAAACGAGAAACCGGTCGGTCGCACACCGGCCGGGTGGAGCGGATCACCCGCAACCTCCCCGAACGACGCACAACCGACCGGTATGAGAACACCGCGCGGTTCCGGCCACGCGGTGCTGCCTCTTCTGTCCCAGCCCCGTTCATCACTGCTCAGGTCTGGACACTTGAAGCTAAAGCACGCGGCGTGCCAAACGCGAAATTGCACGCCGCGCGTCACTTTGGGCGAACCGCTGAAGCGGGCGAAGCGGTCAATAGGAAAAAACGTCCGAACCGGGCGCACCGGCGTGTAGGAATTACACGCGCGGCCGGCAAAAAGTTCCGGCGCTTCCTGTGGTCCGGTCACTCCGTGACCGGAGTTTCAAAGCGGACGTCGCTCGGGTGGCCGGCAACGAACTCCAACCGCGTAGCTCTACAAATCCGGTCACGGAGTGACCGGACCACAGGAAGACCGTTCACCCCACGAGCACCGCGCGAACGTCCATCACGTTCGTTCCGGTGAGGCCCGTGCGCAGCAACCCGCCGGCGCGGTCGAACAGGGCGTAGGCGTCGTGGCGGCGCAGGAAGTCGTTCGCGTTCAGTTGGTGTTGCACGGCACTCGCAAGCGTGCGAGCGTCCGCGACCGCGCCGGCGGCGTCCGTCGGGCCGTCTTCGCCGTCGGTGCCCGCGCTCAGAACGGTGACGCCGCGCATCCCTTGTGCGCCGAGTTTCAGCAGCAGCGCGAGCGCGAACTCCTGATTCCTTCCACCACGACCGAAGTTCGCTCCTAAAGTCACTGTAGTTTCGCCGCCGAGGAGCACGCACGCGGGCGGCGCGAGCGGTTCCGCGTGCGCGCGAATGCTGCGCACGACGCCGGCGACCGCGGTCGCCACCTCGCGGGTTTCGCCCTCCACGAACGAACCCAGATCGAGCACGCGATAGCCCAACGTTTCCGCAGCGCGCTTCGCGGCATCCAGCGCGTGGCGGTTGCTCCCGATCACGCGGTTCTCGACGTTCGCGGGCAGCGCCTTCGGCGTGTCCGGCACTTCGCCCCGCGCCCCGGCTTCTAGGTGGTGCAGTACCGACGCCGGCGCGCTCGCGCGCAGCGAAAACTTGTCGAACACCGCGAGCGCGTCATCGAACGTGGTCGGGTCCGGCGCGGTCGGCCCGGAGGCGATCACGTCGAGCGGGTCGCCGACGACATCCGAGATGACGAGCGACACGAGGCGCGCGCCGCGGAACGCTTCCGCCAGTCGCCCGCCCTTCACGCGCGACAGGTGCTTGCGCACGCAGTTCATTTCGTCGATGGTGGCCCCGCACTTGTGGAGCAGTTTCGTGACCGCGAGTTTGTCTTCGAGGCCGATTCCGTGCGCCGGGGCCGGCAACAGCGCCGACCCGCCGCCCGAAAGCAAGCACACCGCGACGTCGTTCGGCCCGGCGCTCGAAAGCAGCGCGAGCATCTCCTCGGCACCGGTGACGCCGGCCGCGGTCGGTTCGTTTACGCCCGCGGGCCGCGCCGCGTGCAACCGCACGCGCTTCAAATTCGCGCGGACGCCTTCAGGCACATTTACGAGGCCGGAAACGGAATCGAGCCGGTGCGCGAGCGCGGCTTCGAGGCCCGCGGCCATGCCCGCGCCGGCCTTTCCCGCGCCGACTACGATCACCCGCGGCGCGTTCCGCACTACGGCATCGCTTTCGAGCGCCGCGCGCACGAGCGGTTCGGGGCGCACCGCGTCTACCGCGGCGCGGAACAATTCGATCGCGTGTTCGCGCGACATGGTTCACCTCGTGCGCCTAGAATATCGGCCCACAGCCGGGAGGCGCGATGAAGTTCGATCTGCACATGCACACCGCGCGGCACTCGCCGGACGCGGACAGCGACCCGTTCGAGCTGGTGCGCGCCGCGGTCGCGGCCGGGCTGAACGGAATCGTCATCACCGAACACGACTACATGTGGCCCGATTCCGAACTCGAAGAGTTGCGCGCCGCGGCCCCGGAGTTGGTCATTCTCGGCGGCGTGGAAGTGACCGCCCGCGGCGGCGACGTGCTCTGTTATGGGATCACCAACCCGTTCGCGCTGCCGCGCGGCATCGGCTGGCCGGAACTGTGCCGCGAGGTTCACAAGCAGGGCGGGGCGTGCGTCGCGGCGCACCCGAACCGCTGGGGGCAGCCGTTCGAGAAGATTCTGCGCGAGCAGAACCCGGAGTTGGACGGCATCGAGGTGATGTCGAACAACATGGACCGCGATCTGCGATCGAAGGCCGCCGAACTGCTGAAGAAGTACCCGCACTTCGCGCAACTCGGGAACAGCGACTCGCACCAGCCGAACACCGTGGGCTGCTGCTGCACCGTGTTCGAGGTGCCGGTGCGCACGAACGCGGAACTGGTCGCGGCGATTCGCGGGAACAAGGGCAAAGCGACGGTGAACGATGCCCACCGAGCGTGAGAAGATGCTCGCGGGCGAACTGTACGACCCGCACGACGCGGAACTCGTTGCAGCGCGCACGCGTGCGCGCGACCTGTTGTGGCAACTGAACGCCACCCGCGAAGCGGACGCCGTTTCGCGCCGGCACCTACTCGAAACGCTGTTCGGCACCTGCGGCGCGGGCGTGTGGCTGCAACCGCCGTTCTACTGCGATTACGGCACCAACATTCACCTCGGCGAAAAGGTCTACTTCAACTTCAACTGCGTGGTGCTCGACGTGTGCGAAGTGCGCGTCGGCGACCGCACGCTGTTCGCGCCGAACGTGCAAATCTACGCCGCAACGCACCCGCTGGACGCAGAACTGCGCAAGACCCGCGAACTCGGGAAGCCGGTGACGATCGGTTCGGACGTGTGGGTGGGCGGCGCGGCGATCATCTTGCCGGGCGTGAGTATTGGGGACCGCGCGGTGATCGGCGCGGGCAGCGTGGTGACGAAGGACGTGCCCGCGGGCGCGCTGGTGGTCGGCAACCCGGCCCGCGTCGTGCGCAACCTGAATGCGGTCGAACCGCCGGCGTAAGCCGGCGGGTTGCGATGAAGAACCCACCGGCTTACGCCGGCGGTTCGACCGCGGGTTTACTCCTTCACCAACTCCAGCGCCTTTTCGTCGGCGAGTTCGAGTTGGGCTTGGCCCTGCTTGTTCACGGTCACGGTGCCGGTCGCGCGGATCGTCTTGCCCACGAACGTGTCCGGGCCGGCCTTCTCCCACGCGCCCGTTTGCAGCTTCATCGGCAGCACCACCGCGAAGTTGTCCTTCGCGCGGAAGTCCGCCGACGAGTTGATGTAGATGTTCGCCTTCCCGCCCACGCTCTTCACCGCGTACTGCACCGTCACCTTTTCGCCGGCTTTCTTCGCCGCGTCCGCGGGCGAGAGCACACCGGGCGGCAGCTTCACCGCCGCCACCGGGCCGGTGCTCTTGAGGGTGCTCAGCCGCACCTTGAACCCGCAAGTCGCGTCGCCGTCTTCGTCGCGGATCTGCACGCCGATGCGCGGGTCGTCGCTCCAGTCGATGGTGATGAAGCCGAAGTTGTCGCCGTAGGGCATCCCGGCGACGCGCCTCGAGTTCGGTTCCGGGGCGCGCCAGTTCTTGGTGCCCTGATTGAACCCGCTACTCGTGATGTCGTACAGCGGGTAGGTGAGCGCCTTCGTATCGACGGAAATGTCCGCGAGGTGCCGGTCGCCGCTGAGGATCAGCACGCCGCTCGCCCCGGTGCTGTTCAGCAGCGCGTACAGGCGCTCGCGCTCCTTGGGAATCGTCGTCCACTTCTCGAACGGGTGTTCGTCCGAAATCACCTGAATGCTGGACACGAGCAAGCGCACCTCCGCGGGCTTCTTGAGCTGCGCTTCGAGCCACTTCCACTGATCTTCGCCGAGCATCGTCGCGCCTTCGTCGGTGTTCGGCAGGTACGGTGTGATGCGCGTCGCGGGGTCGAACTTGCCCTTCTTCAGCGGGCTGCGGAAGTACCGCGTATCGAGCATGATGACCTGCACGCGCTTCCCGACCGGGCCGAAGGTTTCGGCGTGGTAGATGCCCTTTTGCGCGCGCCGCGGGTCGTTCGCGGGGGTGCCGAAGAAGTCGTGGAACTCCTTCTGCGCGGCGTCTTTGTGCTCCCACTCCGCGCCGGCGTCGTTGCGGCCGTAGTCGTGATCGTCCCACGTGCCGAGAATCTTTGGGCACGCGGCCTTCAGCTTCACGAACGAAGGCACCTTCGCCATGATCTCGTACTTCTCGCGGATGACGGCGGGCGTCACCTTCACGCTCCGGTCGAGGTCGGCGTACATGTTGTCGCCGATCATGAGGAGTAGTTCGGGCTTCGCGGCGGTGATAGCGTCGAACAGCGGAACGGGTTTGTCTTGGTTGACGCACGAACCGAACGCGATCTTGGTAAGCGGCTTGTCGTCCGCCCGCGCCGTGAGCGCGAGCGCGAGGAGCGCGACGAGTGCGAGCGAGCGGGAGCGCATGTGCGGGTTCTCGGTGAAGGAGCGCGGCACGGCGCTATTCAACGCGCGGGGCGCGCACCGGCAACCCGCGAACGGCGATATGTGCGGCGTGTGAAGGCGAAAAACGGCGAGCGGCACCCGTGAGGGTGCCGGTTCTGATCCACTTCCAGCAACCGTTACGCTCACGGGTGCCGCTCGCCGTTGCGAGGTATCGCGTTAGTCGCCGATGGCCTTCTTCAGCGCGTCGAACGCTTCCTTCGCTTCCTTTTCGACCGCGTCCCACTTCTCGGCGGCGGACTTCTTCAGTTCGTCGAGTTTCTTCTGCGCCGCGGCACGCTTGTCGGCGGTCGCCTTCCACGCGGTCTCCAGTTTCGCCTTCTCCTCACCGGTGGCCTTCTCGACTTTCGCCTTCAGCGCGTCGGCCTTCTTGTCGAGGTCCGCGAGGGCCGATTCGTAGGCCCGCACCGCGGCGTCGCGGTTCGGCAGCGCCTTCTTCAGGTTCTCGAACGCTTCTTTCGTTTCCTTCTCCGCGGCGTCCCACTTGTCGGCGGCCACCTTCTTCAGTTCCGCGAGTTTCTTCGCCGCCGCTTCGCGCTTCGGAGCGGTCGCTTCCCACACCTTTTCGAGCCGCGTCTTGTCGTCGCCGGTGGCCTTCGCCACTTGCGCCTTCAGGTCGTCCAGTTGTTTGTCGAGGTCGGCGAGCGACTTGTCGTAGGCCTTCAGCGCCTCGTCGTGCTTGGGGTCCGCTTTGCTGCTGTTGCAACCGGTGGCGAGGGCCAGCGCGCCCGCGAGGGCGCAGCCGAGTACGAGCACCTTATTCATGGCGCGTCTCCGAAAGGGTTGTTGGGGTCGGGCGAAAGCGGGCGCGAACCAGACGTGCGACCGGTCGGTGAGCGGCGGCCCGCGCCCGCGGCAACCGCTCACCAATAGAGACCCCGACCCGAAGTGATTATTCCCCCGCGGTGCGCAGTTCGTCTGTGAGCAGATCGTACAAGGCCGCGAGCGCCTGCGAGAGTACGCGGGTTTCGCTCACGGTGGTCATGAAGTTGCTGTCGCCGAACCAGCGCGGCACGACGTGCCAGTGCAAGTGCCCCGGTAGCCCGGCCCCGGCCGCGGAGCCGAGGTTCAGCCCCACGTTGAACCCGTCGGCATTCATGCGGCGCTCGATTACCGCCGTCATCCGCTGAATGGTGTGCTGAATGTCCAGCAGTTCGTCCGAAGAGAGTTCGTCGAGGCGCGCTTTGTGCGCGTTCGGGACCACCAGAAGGTGGCCGTTATTGTACGGGTACAGGTTCAGCAGCACCGCGCAGTGCGCGCACCGGGCCACGAGCAGGTGTTCGCGGTCGTTGGTGTCGGCGAGCGCGCGGCAGATGAAGCACGCGGCGCCGGCGGGCGGGGTGCGGTCCTTCGGTGTGGTAATGTAGCTGAGCCGCCACGGTGCCCAGAGCCGGTCCATTCGCCGCCCCCGGTGGGGTTTAGGGGTGAGAGATTCGCGCCGCGCGGGCGCGGGCACCGGGGGTGCGAGTTGGCCGCGGACCGGTTCCGCTGTTTACCCGCGTTCCCGCGTGGGCTATAGTATTCTTTTATTGTCGGCCGCGCCTGCGCCGGCTGCCGCCTACGAGATTCTGGCGTGAAGGCCATCATCAGCGACATTCACGGCAACTTGGAAGCCCTCCAAGCCGTGCTCGCGGACATCAAGTCGCAGAACATCACCGAGGTGTACTGCCTCGGCGACGTGGTCGGCTACGGGCCGAACCCGCGCGAGTGCATCGACCTCGTGATGGACTGCAAGCTGGTTCTCTTGGGCAACCACGACCAAGGCGCGATGTTCGACCCGGACGGGTTCAACGCGTCCGCCGAGCGGGCCATCTTCTGGACCCGGGCGCAGCTCGAAAGCTCGCCCGAGCCGCGCACCGCCCGCGAAAAGCGCTGGGAGTTCCTCGCCGAGCGGCCCCGCAGCTTCCGCGAGAACGGCTACCTGTTCGTTCACGGCTCCGCGCGCAACCCGCTGAACGAGTACGTGTTCCCCGAAGACGTGTACAACCAGCGCAAGATGGAGCGCATCTTCGCCCTCGTCGACAAGTACTGCTTCCAAGGGCACACGCACGTGCCGGGCATCTTCACCGAGAGCTTGCAGTTCCACAGCCCCGAAGAAGTGGAATTCGCCTACAAACTGGACGGCCGGAAAACGCTCTGCAACGTGGGCAGCGTGGGCCAACCGCGCGACGGCAACTGGCGCGCCTGCTACGTGGTACTGGAGAACGACACCATCAAGTTCCGCCGCGTCGAATACGACTGGCAGAAGACCCGCGACAAGATTCACGCCGTCCCGGACCTCGACAAGTTCCTCGGCGACCGCCTCGGCGAAGGGCGGTAATCTTCTCGCGCCGTGAGCGAATACCCCCGAAGCCCGCGGACACTCGTCCGCGGGCTTCTTGGTTTCGTAAGATGCCCGGATACGCTCCCCGTCCCGCTTCGGCGCGCTATGTACAAAAACGTTCTCAACTTCTGCATCTTCCTCGCCCTCGCCGGGTCGGTCCTGCTGCTGCTCCGGCAGGCAGACAAGGCCCTCCCGAAGCCGGAGAACAAAGACGATCCGACCGCGAAAGTCGATCCGTCGAAGGGTGACGGCAAAGACCCCAAGGGGGAACCCAAGAAGGACGACACGGGCGCGAAACCGCCCGACGGGCCGAAGGAGCCGCCGAAGCTGGTTCCGCCGCCGCCCCCGCCGGAACAGCCCACGCTCGTTCAACTCGGCGAAGACGGCTACTACAATCGCGTGCTGCTCACCACCCGCAGCGGCGGCGTTCAACAAGTGGTTCTGCCCAAATTCGACCAAGCCGACCGCATCGGGCGCGAGGTGCGCGCCGGCGACGGCACGGCCGTGCCCTACCACCTGATTCCCGGCGTGCCCCAGCCCCGAGGCAAGATTCTGAACACCGCCTACGACGTGCCGGCGCTCAAGCCCGGGAAGGTGCCCGAGGGCACAGAGCTTACCGAACCGAGTTACGCCACGTTCCACTACCCCACACCCGAAGACAAGTACCCGGACCCGCGGCTCGGCGAAACGAACTGGAAGGTCGTAAGCGAGGAGCGCCCCGCCGGCGGCGAGCACAAGGTGGCGTTCGAGACCGAACTGGGCGACCCGTACTTCGTGAAACTGAGGAAGACCTATACGCTGGGGCCGAAGGACTACCACGTCGGGCTGAAGATCGAGGTGGAGGGGCTGCCGGGCCGCGCGAAGGGGAAGGGGCTGCTTCGCTACCAGCTCGCCGGGCCGCGCGGGCTGTTCATCGAGGGCGAGTGGTACACGCAAACGTACCGCGTCTCGGCCATCGGCTGGCTCGACCCGAAGGGCGTGCCGCGCCGCCAGTACGAAGACGCCGCCACCGTCGGCCGGCTCCGCGGCAGCGACGCCGTCTCGCGCACCGACAACACCCTCAAGTACATGGCCGTCGCCACCCAGTACTTCACCTCCGCGGTGGCCGTCAGCGACCGGTGGGCGGACGAGGGCGCGCGGGAGCACCCGTGGGCGTGGGCCCGCGCGACCACCGAAATCCCGTTCGACGGGAAGCCGAACGCCAACGCGCCGTTCTTCGACGACATCACCGTGCGGGCCGCCTCCGAAACGATCGACCTCGCGCCGGGCGAGAAGGTGGCGCACAGCTACGTGATCTACAACGGCCCCTCGAAGGTGCGGCTGCTCGGCCTGCTCGACGGCGCGGACCGGGCCGTGCCCCGCGAGACCGTGGACCGGTACCGCACCGGCCTGCAACTGCAAACCATCACCGACTTCCACTCGCCCACCGTGCTCGGCCGGTTCGCCAACTCGATCTACTGGACCGACATCGTGGTCGTGTTCACGAACCTGATGCACTGGCTGCTCGCGGCCATCCACACCGTGGTGCCCGGGTGGGCGCTCTCGATCGTGGTGCTCACCGTGTTCGTGCGGCTGCTGCTGTTCTACCCGAGCCGCAAACAGACCGCGATGAGCATGCGCATGATGGAAGTGCAGAAGCGGTTGCAGCCGGAGTTCGCGAAGCTGCAAGAGAAGTACAAGGGCGACATGGGCGCGTACCAGCGCGAGAAGACCCGGCTCATGATGGCCAACGGCGCGAACCCGTTCGCCGCGATGGGCGGGTGCCTGCTGCTGTTCGCCCAGATGCCGGTGATGATGGGGCTGTACTTCGCGCTCCAAGAGAGCGTGTTCTTCCGGCTCGACTCGTTCCTGTGGATCCAGAACCTCGCGGCCCCGGACATGACCGGCTGGTGGAGCGAGAAGTTGCCGTTCGTCAGCACGCCCGAGGACATCGGCAGCCTGCTGTACTTGGGGCCGTACTTCAACGTGCTGCCGATCCTCGCGGTGGGGCTGATGCTCTACCAGCAGGCGAAGATGATGCCGCCCAGCGGCGACCCGCAGGCCGAGCAGCAGCGGATGATGATGAAGGTCATGATGATCATGATGGCCGTGTTCTTCTACAAGGTCGCGGCCGGCCTCGCGCTGTACTTCATCGTGAGTACGTCGTGGGCGATCATCGAGCGGCAGTTCATTCCGAAGCCGAAGATCGACACGCCGGGCGAGGCGAAGGCCGCCGCGACCGCGACCGACGGCAAACCGGGCGACGAGGCGGCCGCGGCGCAGCAGAAGAGCAAGGGGCTGCTGGGGCGCCTGAAGGAAGCGATGCAGAAGCGCATGGAGGAGATGCAGAAGCAGGCGGACGAGATGTCGAAGCGGCAGATCAAGAACAACCAGCGGGGCGACGACCGCGACGCCGACAAGGGCGGTGGCGACGGCGGGAGCAACGGCCGCGATCGCCGCGACCGCAAGAAGAAGCGCCGCAAGTAGTGCGGGCGCTTACTTCCCGCCGAACGCGCCGGCGAGGTACGCGACGCCCGCGCCCAGCGCGAGGCCGATGGCGAGCAGCCCGACGGCTTGCAGGAAACGGGTGCGCAGGCACGGCGGCGCGCCCGCCGCG
>JALHNS010000023.1 GCA_022843445.1 Gemmata sp. | reverse complement strand
CCCGCGCCGGTGCCCACCCGCGCGAAAGCCAAGGCGCGCGCCGAATCGAGCGCCGAAGGCCGGCGCGCGGGCGGTTCCGCGGTCGGTCTCGATTACGTCGGGTCGCCGGCGCGGAACACCAGTTCGCGCCGCGCCACCGTGAGGTACTACGCGCGCATGAACCCGGATCGCATGTTCCCCATGCTCGTTGTGCTCTCGGCGCGCGAGGTCGCGGAGGTGGTGAAGAAGCACGTGAAGCAGACCACCAGCGAAGCGTTCAAGGTCGAAGACAACGCGCTCGTGGAAGTGGAACCGGTGCTACCGGGGTGCGACGTGTACCCGCCGCGGCACGCGCTGAACGCGGGCGACGGCACCGGCGACGTTTCGACCGAAACGTTCTGGATCGTGCCGCGGGTGCTCGGCCGCGTGCAGGGCGCGCGCGTGCTGGTGCGCCAAAACGGGCGCGTGCTGGCGGAAGTGCCGCTCGACGTGAAGGTGCGCAAGCAGACGCTCGCGGTGGCGTGCGGGCTGATGGGCCTCGCGGCCCCGTACCTCTCGATGGGCCTGAAAGCGCTGAAGCTGGACCCCGAATCGCAGAAGGCGGAGGGGTTCGCGTTCTACAAGCAGTTCGGGGACTGGCTCGCGGAGGCGGTGCGCCCGGAGTGGATCGGGCTGGGCTTCTTCGGGTTGGCCGTGGCGCTGTACTTCGCGATGCGCCCGCGCCGCCGCGACGTGTTCTGGGACGTGGAACTGAAGTAGCGCGCCGGGCCGGCCCGGCGCGCGGTTACCGCAGCATCGCGCTGAGCACGAAGATCAGCGCGCCGACGCTCAGGAAGAACGCGAGCACGCTGAGAGCGAACACCAGCGCGACCAGTAGCGCGCGGCGGAACGTGGTGGGCAGGAACCCGACCAGCATCGCGGACATGGCGAAGTACGCGATCGGGAGCGTGAACAGGAACGCGGCCGCCGACTGGTCGCGGTGCCGCCGCCCGCTCAGGTCCATGAGCGCGAAGTTCAGGAGTACGAACGCGAGGACGCCGATCGCGGCCGTGAGGAACACGACGGCCATGCCGACGCCGAGGTTCGGCTTGGGGATCAGGCCCTTCGCGCGCACCGGTTCGTCCTCGAACGGGGCACGGTCGTCGTCCCACTCGTCCCAGTCCCACTTGTCCCATTCGGATTCGAGGTCGCGGTCGCGGCGCGGCGCGGCGGGGCTTCCGCCCGCGAGCCGGTTCGCGCCCGCGACCGACAGTTGCAACAGCGCCGCCCCCACCAGCACGGCGAGCAGCAGCCCCAACAGCGCCAGCAGCGGACCCATGAACGTGACCCGGAGGTGATTCGGTTGCGGGTATCTTACCCGGAGCGCGACCCCGATTTCTACCGCGGCGTTCGATACAACACGCGAAAGGCGGCACGGAGTTCAGCCGGGAGAAGCGATGCGCGGTTCGGTGCCGGTGCGGCTCGCGGGGATGATGTTCGTTCAGTACTTCGGCCTGTGCGCGCTCATCGTCCCGCTCACGCGGTACCTGCAAACCGCGCCCGCGAGCGGCGGCCTCGGGTTCTCGCCGTCACAAACCGGCTCCATTTACATGACGTTCGCGCTCGGCGCGATCGTCGCGCCGTTCGTGGTCGGCCTGCTGGCCGACCGCTGGTTCGCGGCCGAAAAGGTGATGGCCGCGTGCCACGCGCTGATGGCCGCCATCGCGGGCTACGCGGGCCACTGGTGCGACGCGCACGACGCGCGCGCCGCCGACCCGGGCGCGGCGGTCGGCCCGCTGTTTGCGCTCACCCTCGGCTACGCGATCGGCACGCAGATCACGCTCACGCTCACCACCGTCATCAGTTTGCGGAACCTGCCGGCGGGCAGCGGGCGGTTCTGGTACGTGCGCCTCACCGGCACGTTCGGGTGGATCGTCGCGGGCGTCGTGACCGGGTGGCTGGTGAACCCGGTGTCGGCCGAACCGCTGTACGTGTGCGCCGCGGCGTCCGGCGCGCTCGCACTGTACGCGCTGGCGCTGCCGCACACACCGCCGAAGGGCTACGGCCGCCCGGTGTCGGAAGTGCTCGGCCTTCCGGCGCTGAAGCTGTTCGGCGACCGCGCGTTCGTCGCGTTCGCGCTGGTGCTGGTGCTGTGCAACGCGGTGAACCAGTTCTACACGCTGTTCGCCGGGCCGTACCTCAGCGAGTTGGGCGTGCGCGTGGAGATGGGCGCGTGGGGCACGCTCGCGCCGGAAGTGGTGCTCACGGTAGCGCAGTGGTGCGAAATCGCGTGCATGGCGGCGACCCCGTGGCTCTTGAAACACCTCGGCTTGAAGCGGATGCTGATTCTGGGCCTGTGCGGGCTGGTGCTGCGCAACGGCCTGCTGTACGCGGCGCACGTGCCGCTCATAGTGGCAGTGGGGCTGCCGATGCACGGCTGGGGCTACGCGTTCTACGGCATGCTGGGCACGGTGCTGGTAGACCGCGAAGCGCCGCCGCACCTGCGGGCCGGCGCGCAAGCGCTGCTGGTGTTTCTGGGGAGCGGCCCGGCGGTGATCGCGGGGAACTACCTCGCGGGCGCAGTGGCGCAAGCGCACCGTACCGCGGGCGGCGCAACGGACTGGCCCGGCGTGTGGCTGGTGCCGTTCGCGGGCTACGTGCTGGCGCTGCTGCTGTTCCTCGCGCTCTACCGCGAGCACCCGCGGGAAGCGGAGTGACTCAGAACAGCTCGCGGATCGGGTCGCCGCCGGCGGGCAGCAGGTTCAGCACGCGGTTCGTGGGGTCGGTGTAGGTCGAATCCGGGGCGATCCCGAAGTGCCGGTAGATCGTTGCCGCGAGGTCGCCCGGCGTGACCGGGCGCTCCATGATATTGCCGCCGTCTTTCGTAGACGCGCCGATCACTTGCGCGTGTTTCAGGCCGCCGCCCGCGAGCAGCATCGACATCACATAGGGCCAGTGGTTGCGGCCGTCGGTGCTGTCTTGCGTGCCGAGTTGCGGCGTGCGGCCGAATTCGCCCATCGCGATCACCAGCGTTTGCTCCAGCAGCCCGCGCTGGTCGAGGTCGCTCACGAGTGTCGTAATCAGGTGGTCGAACAGCGGCAGCAGCGGCCCCAAGCCCTTCCGAATGCCGCCGTAGGGCGGGATGTTGTCGCCGTGCGTGTCCCACGTTCCGCTGGCGGTGTGGTAACTCAGGTCGAGCGTGACGAACGCGGTCCCGGCTTCTACGAGCCGGCGCGCGAGCAGCGCTTGACGGCACCACAGGTGCGGGCCGTAGCGGTCGCGGGTCGCTTGCGGTTCGCGGTCGTAGTCGAGCGCCTCGCGCACGCGCCCGCCGGTGAGCATCTCCACCGCTTGGCGCTCGTACTTGTCCAAGCCGGCCATTGTGCCGCTCGCGTCGATGTCAGCGCGCAGGCGGTCGAAGTTCTTCAGCAGCGATTGCCGGTCGCCCATGCGCTCCGCGGACACGTCGGTCGGCAGTTCAAACATCTTCCCGCCGGACAGCTTGCCGGTGTCGGTGCCCACGAGGTCGTACACCGGTAGCCGCGCGGCCTCGTTCGCCAAGAACGGGTCGTACTGCTTGCCGAGGAACCCGGCGAACGCGAGGTGCGAGCGCGACCGCATGAACGCCACGTACGGCGGCGCGGCCGGGTGGTTCGCACCGCGAAACTTCGCCACTAGCGAGGCAATTGCGGGGTAGCTGCGCGCCTCCGGGTTGGTGCGCGGCTCCGCGAGCGGGTTCGCGGTCTGCATCACCGTGTTCGGCTCGTGGTTGCTGTTCCGCGGATCGACGGAGCGAATCACCGTGAAGCGGTCCAGCATGGCCGCCAGTTTCGGCAGGTGCTCGCACACGAGCACACCGGGCAGTTTCGTTTTCGTGACGCCGAACGGCCCGCGGTTCTCCGGTGGCCGGTCCGGTTTGGGGTCGAGGGTATCGATTTGGCTCGGCCCGCCGGCCATCCACAGCAGAATGGCGCTTTTGGGCGCAGTTCGGCGCGACTCGCGCGCGTGCAACAGCGCCGGCAGCGTGAGCGCGCCGAACCCGGCGGCCCCGGCCTTCAGCAGGTTGCGGCGCGAGAGCGAAAGGCCGTCGCGCAGGGCGGCGTTCAGGAAGCCGAAGGCGTGCGGGTGAGTGTGCATGGCAGCAACCGCGGCGGGAGGGAGCGCGCCGAGTGTACCGCGTTCCGTTCGGTTTCGCCACTGGCCGCGGGTGCGAACCGGCTGTAAGAATTGTGTGTCCTAAGCGCACGCCGAAGACGTGGCCCTGTCGTCTAGAGGCCTAGGACACCACCCTTTCAAGGTGGGGACCGGGGTTCGAATCCCCGCAGGGTCACTTTCGCAGTTGCGAGTGGGCAGTGGGCGGTGGACAGTTAAGGCGATCTCGCTTTACTGCCCACTGGTCACTGCCCACTACTCACTTTCAGGGGTTCCCATGCCGAGCATCCCGTGGTGGGGCTATGTGATTATCGCGGGCCTCGCGTGGGGCACTTACGTTCCCATCATCTTCTACGGCGGCACCGAACTCACCACGAAGCCCGGCACCATTGGCGGGCGGCTCGCGTCGATCCTCTGCGTGGGCGTCGCATACTTCGTGATGGCGGTGGTGATCCCGGTCGTGCTCATGGGCCTGCGCGAAGACGCCAAGCCCGAGTGGAAGAGCAACGGTCTCGTGTTCAGCGCGCTCGCGGGCGTCGCGGGCGCGGTCGGCGCGATCTGCGTGATTTTCGCCAGCAAGGCCGCGGTGGACGCCGCGAAGTTGGAGGGCGTGAACCCCGCGACCTACCGCGTGTTCATCGCGCCGCTCATCTTCGCGCTCGCGCCGGCGATCAACACGCTGCTCAGCCTCGTGTGGCACCCGAAGCCGGGCGACCCGTGGCACTTCGGGTTCGAGGTGCCGGGTTGGAAGCTGCCCGTGGGCATTCTGCTCGTCGCGGTCGGCACGTTCCTCGTGCTGAAATCGAAGGAAGACATGGAAGCCGCGAAGGGCGGGCCGAAGCCGCCGCCCGCCCCCGCGCCAGTGGAAGGCACCCCGGACCCGAACGCGGCGAGCGGCTCGTGACTCCCGCCGACGCGGTCGCGCGCCTCAACACCGTCCTCGCGCACGCGTGGATGGTGCGCACGTTTCTCAAGCACGCGGACGAAATCCAAACGAGCGAAGACATGCTGGACGTGCCGCGCAAGCTGTACGACAGCATCCGCGCGGTGGAACCGGCGTTCGAGCGCGGCGACTTCGCCGACTATCTTCGACGATTGAAAGGCAAGCTGCCGAAACTGCGCCGCGCCGCGGAGTTCTTCCGCGACCACTTCAAGAAGTTCTCCCCGCACACCAACTTCGAGATGGCGAGCGCGAGCTTGCTCGGCGTCGTGTCGCAGATGGAAGAAGTGTTCGCGGCGGTCGATTGGGACGCCGTTCGCGCGCTCCCTCCGGTGCCGCGCGCCGAGAAGGAACCGGACCCGCTCGACGACATCGAGATTCCCGAAGTGTGAACGCGGTAGGGCACACGCATGCCGACCGACGAACAGCGCGCGTTCTGGAACGCGATTCGCGCGAACCCGGACGACGACACGCCGCGCCTCGTGTACGCCGATTGGCTACAGGAGCACGGCGACGAACCGCGCGCCGAATTTATTCGCGTGCAGTGCGCGCTGGAACGCCTGCCGCACGACCGGCGCAAGAGCCGTACCGAGCGCAAGCGCCTCGAAGCGCGCAACCAAGAGTTACAAGAGGCGCACCGCGACGAGTGGCTCGCGCCGCTGGTCGAAGCCGCGGTCGGCGACCTGCCCCAGCCCGAGCGCGACGAGTGGGCGGGCCGGCTCAGCTTCAGGCGGGGTTTCTTGGGCTGGGTGTTCCTTACCCTCTCGAGCGCCGCACGGTTGGCCGATTCCGGCTACGAACCGGAACCAATGTCCTTCGTCGAAATCACGCGGCGCGGAGGCGCCGAGGGTCGCCACCTCGAGTTCGTGGCGGCAGTCGCGCGGTGGCCGTTCGGCGCGTGCGTGGACCGTCTCAATTTGGGCGGCGCGACCGACGAAGAGGTGATCGCGCTGGTTGTGGGTGGCCGGCTCACGCGGTTGCGCAAACTCGACCTGTGGTTCGGGACCGTGAGCGAATACTCGGTGAGCGCGCTCGCCCGTTCGCCGGTGCTGGCACACGTGTGCTCGCTCGACCTGCGCGACAACCGCATCGGTACGGCCGGGGCGCGGGCGCTGGCCGAATCGCCCTTCCTGTCGCGCACGTGCAGCGTGTATCTGAGCGCAAACACAACCGGCGAAGACGCGCGCGCACTTCTGCGCGAGCGGTTCGGGGAACACCTGAAACTCTCCTGACGAGTCTCCCTACGAGCCGGCTTCGGCGGTCACCCCAGCGCTTTGCGAATGGCGTCGGTCATCCGCTGTTCGCTGCCCGGGTTCACCCAGCACCAGTCGCTGAGGTTGCCGTCGTTTTCCTTCCACGCGCGCTCAATCGGGATGTAGCCCGGGCCGCACTCGCCGTAGCCCATCACCACCACGAAACCCTTTGGCCGCGCCGCTTGCGCCGCCAGTTGGAACTCGACGTAGCTCTCCGCGGGCAGCACGCACACGCACGGCCCGCCGAAGTCCAGCACCGGCACGTCGATGGGCTTGCCCGCGTCGCACCGCTTCTTCCAACTGAGGCCCAGCGCCGCGAGGCACTGCCCGAACGGCCGCGGGTCGTCCTTCAGCTTCGCGAGCAACTCCTCTTCGCTGAAGCCCTTCGACGAACGCGGTTCGAGCGTCAGTTCCGTGTTGCGGAACGTCGCGGTCTTCACGGGAACGCGCGTGGTGGCCTTCCACGCGGCCGCCATGCCCGCGCGAACGCGCTCCGCGAGCACGGCGCGGTTCGCGGCGTCGCCGTCGTTGTACTTGCCCGCGGTGACGTTCCCGCTGCACCCGCTCGCGTACATTTGGAACGCGCGCGTTTCGGCTTGGTGCTTCTTGCGGGCCGCGCCCACGAAGTCCGCGGTCACGCCGCCGCGCCCGTAGTAGCTCATCGGGTGCGTCGCGTATGCGCTCAGTGCGCACAGCGGCGAATCGCCGTTCCAGAAGCTGATCGTCTTCAGTTGTGGGTCGATGGTGCCCTCTTCGGCGGCGCGAATCGCGGCGTCGCGGGTCGCGGACATGCGGTTGTACTGCACCTTCCCCGCGGCATCCGTGTAGCGGCGGTTCGATGCAACTCCTTTCACTTCGCCTTGGCCGGTGCCGATGTGCGTGACCGGCTTCGCGCCCTTGAGCGAAGCCTTCGCGGTCGCGGCGAGCCGGGCCACGGCCTTCTCGAAGAACGCGAGATCGCAGATCGCGCCCTTCGCCTTGTGCTTCTCCAAAAGTTGTTGGCCTTCGAGGTCGAAGATGGGCGCGTCGTGCTGGTGCAGCGCGCAGGCCATCACGCGCACCGGGTCGGTGTCGATCGCCTTCGCCACTGCCGCGCGAAGTGCGTCGTAGGCACCGTTGCGGATTTCGCACCAATCGAGCGCGAGCACGCACACCGGCTTCCCGGCCCCGGTGAGGACGAACCCGTGCGCGAGCAGCGGGTCGATCACCTCTTTCGCGGGCGCGATGCCGCCGCCCATACACGGGTGCCCGAGCGGAATCGTGACTTCCGTTTCGAAGGTCGCGAGCTTCAGTTGCGGTTCGTCGGCGCGTGCGGTCGAAGCGAACGCGAGTGCGGAGGCGGCGGCGAGTGCGTCGCGGCGGGACGGGTTCATGCGGCACCTGTGGTTGTGTTCCGAAGTGCGAACCGCGTATGCTCGGTGGCACGCCCGTTGTACCCGTTCGCGGCGCACGAGTGCCAACAAATCTCCATGCCGTTCACGCTTCCGAAAGACTGGCCCGCGCGAGCGCTCACGCAACTGCGCGCGAAGTTGCTCGACTGGTTCGACGCCAACAAGCGCGACCTGCCGTGGCGCGCCACCACAGACGGGAAGCGCGACCCGTACTTGGTGTGGGTGAGCGAGATCATGCTTCAGCAGACCACCGTCGCCGCGGTGGTGCCGAAGTTCAACGCGTTCGTGGCGCGCTTCCCGACGCTCGCGGCACTCGCGTCGGCGACCGAACAGGACGTGCTGAAACTGTGGGAAGGTCTCGGCTACTACCGCCGCGCGCGGCACTTGCACGCCGCGGCCATCGAACTGATGCGCACGCACGGCGGCACACTTCCCGACGACGCGGACGTGTGGGAATCGCTACCGGGCGTCGGGCGCTACGTGCTCGGTGCGGTGCTGTCGCAAGCCTTCGACAGGCAAATGCCAATCGTGGAAGCGAACAGCCTTCGCGTACTCAGCCGGCTGTTCGGCTACCGCAACGACCCGCGAACGGGCGAGGGCAAGGCGTGGGTGTGGCAAGCGGCCGAAGCCGTGCTCCCCGCGAAGCGGTGCGGGGACTTCAACCAAGCGCTCATGGAACTCGGTGCGCTCGTCTGCGCGCCCACGAACCCGGATTGCGCGAAGTGCCCGCTGGCGAACCGCTGCGAGGCGAAGCGGCTGAACCTTCAGGGCGAGATTCCGCCGAAAGCGGCGCGGCCCGAAATCACCAACGTGCGCGAAGTGGGCGTGGTGGTGCGCGACGGCGACCGCGTGCTGGTGTGCCAGCGCCCCGCGACGGCGAACCGCTGGCAGAACATGTGGGAGGTGCCGCACGCCGCGCTCGCCGAAGGTGAAGACGCAAGCGCCGGTGCGGCCCGCGTGGTGAAGGAGCTAACCGGCTTTGACGCGGAACCGGGCGCGGAACTGCTAACGATCCGCCACGGCGTCACGCGGTACGCGATCACGCTCGTGTGCTTCGAAGCGGAGCTGCGCGGCGGCACCTTCGCACCGGGCGCGTACGCGGCGGCGCGCTGGGTGCGAACGAGCGCACTCGCGGAGTTCCCCACCAGTTCCCCGCAGCGCAAGCTGATGAGCGCGCTCGCCACCCCGCGCCAAAAGCGCTTGTTCTGACCGCTTGTATCGCGCGCCGCGGTGCGGTACCGTGCTGCAACCTCCCTCGCCACGTGAGTTCGTAGCATGCTCCGCCTCTCCGTGTTCGTCGCGCTCCTTGTCGCCCCGTGCGCCCGCGCCGCGCCGCCGAACGTCGTGCTCATCGTCGGCGACGATCAAGCGTACACCGACTACGGGTTCATGGGCCACCCGCACGTCCGCACACCGCACCTCGACAAACTCGCGGGCGAGGCGCTCGTGTACAAGCGCGGCTACGTGCCCACGAGCCTGTGCCGCGCGAGCCTCGCGAGCATGATTACCGGGTTGTACGCGCACCAGCACCGCATTACGTCGAACGACCCGCCGCTGCCGAAGGGCCTCACCGGCGCGCAAGCGAACAAGGACGCCGGCTACCTGAAACTGCGCGACGAAATGGTGCGCATCTTCGAGGAATCGCCGAACCTGCCGAAGCTGCTGGAAAAGGAAGGCTACGTGAGCCTGCAAGTGGGCAAGTGGTGGGAGGGCAACGCGTGCCGGTGCGGCGGCTTTACCGAAGGCATGACGCACGGTGACCCCGCGAAGGGCGGGCGGCACGGCGACGAGGGGCTGAAGATCGGGCGGCAGGGGTTGCAACCGGTGTTCGACTTTCTCGACAAGGCGCAGAAGGACAAGAAACCGTTCTTCGTGTGGTACGCGCCCATGATGCCGCACACGCCGCACAACCCGCCGGAGCGCCTGTTGAAAGTGTATAAGGACAAAACCAAATCCGAATTCGTAGCGAAATATTGGGCCATGTGTGAATGGTTCGATGAGACCGTCGGGGACGTGCTCAACAAACTGGAGAAGAGCGGATTGAGTGAGAACACAATCGTGATCTATCTCCACGATAACGGTTGGATTCAGGACGAGAAGGCCGGTGTGTACGCGCCGAAGTCGAAGCGCTCGCCCTACGACGGCGGCTTGCGCACGCCGATCCTCATCAAGTGGCCGGGCAAGGTGAAGCCCGGCACGAGCGAGAAGCTCGCCAGCTCAATCGACCTCGCTCCCACGATTCTCCACGCGATCACCGGCAAGCAGACGAAGAGCATGGAGGGCGTAAACCTGCTCGACGCGCAACGGGTGGCGGCCCGCGACACCGTGTTCGGCGAGATTTTCGAGCACAACGCAATCGACATCACCAAACCGAGCGCGAATCTACAGTATCGGTGGGTTGTGGACGGCCATTGGAAATTGATTGTGCCGAACGCACCGAACGTGAAAGGTGATGTGGAACTGTACGACCTCAGCAAAGACCCCACCGAACTCACGAACCTCGCGCCAAAGAACGCGGACAAAGTGAAGGAACTAACGAAGAAACTAGACGCATGGTGGAAACCGTAGAGAAGAGTGTTTATCCGCAGATTTCGCAGATAGACGCAGATTTGAATACAGCAGAGTTGTTGACAGGATGAACAGGATAGGCCGGATTTCAAGACATTGATTTTATCCTGTTCATCCTGTCAACAACTGCCTTTCGTCTTCTGGCTTCAAATCTGTGTCCATCTGCGAAATCTGCGGATTATATTCTTCATTCCGTGCGCCGCTTCTTGGGGCCGCGGATGGCGTCGGCGGTGAGCGGGTCTTCGGGCCAACTGTGCTTCGGGTACCGCGCGCGCAGTTCCTTCCGCACCATCGGGTAGCCGTTCGCCCAGAAGCTCGCGAGGTCGTCCGTTACCTGCTGCGGCCGGTAGTTCGGGGCGAGCAGGTGCAGCAGCACCTTCACCCGGCCGCGGGCGACGCGCGGCGTTTCCGTGAGGCCGAACATTTCTTGAATGCGTGCCGCGAGCACCGGCGGGCGGCCCTCTTCGTATGCGAGCGCGATGTGGCTCCCGCTCGGCACCTCGATGCGCTCCGGGGCTTCCGCTTCCACCGCTTGCAGTTGCTGGTAAGAAAGCGAACCGCGAAGCACGTCCAGCCACGGCCCGGTGCGCACGTCCGCGAGCGACCGCCGCCCGCGACACAGCGCTTCGAGCGCGTCCGCGAGGTCGGCGGCTTCGAACGCAGGCAGGTTCAGTTCCGGCGCCCACGTTCGTAGGCACCGTACGCGCGTGCGGAACGCGCCCGCGGCGCTGTCCGGCGCGGGCAACACCTTCTCCAACCGGTCCGCGGCGGCGCGGGCCAGCACCGCGGCGGCAGCGCCTTCGTCCGCGATGTGTGCGTCGGCCTCCTGCAGCACGAGGTCGCCGAACCGCGTCACCTTTCGCGCCGCGAGCCGCTCCGCGCGCTCGTCGAACGTTACCTCGATGCGAGTCGAAACGCGCTCTGCTGGGAGCCACTCGCGTTCGACGCCGGACGCGAGCCGCACGAACGAGTCCGCGCCGCCGGCGTCCACATCGACGCACACGAACAACTCCGGTTCGTGAACGCCGCTCGTCGGCGCGAGCCGAACGCCGCGCCCGCCGACCGTGAGCGCCCGCGTGCTGCCCACCTCGCGCCGCCGCGCGAGCCGATCCGGGTACGCGGAGAAGACGGCGCGCAGCAGCGAATCGTCGCCCACCGCGGTTTGCTCACTGCGAACGAGGCGCGCGAGTTGGTCGCGCACTTCGAGTACGCCGTGCGCGCCGCCCTTGTGCAAGCGGCCGAGCGGACCGTCGAGCCGGCCGCGGGCCTCGAACGCTTCGAGCGCTTCCACGCGGTCGAGCACGTCCGATACGGTGTTCGGCGCGGTGCGCACCTGCGGGCCGCTGTCGAACTCGCGCACGAACGGGTCGCGCTCCGACAGCAGCGCCGCCGCGAGCGCCGCGCGCCGCGCGCAGCCGAGGCTCTGACCTTCGAGCAGCAGGCGCGCGAGCCGCGGGTGAACCGGCAGCCCGGCCGCGGCTTTGCCGAGTTTGGTGAGCACGCCGGTGCGGAAGAGGTCGAGCGCGTCCAGCAGCGCGAGCGCTTGCGCCACGGCTTCTGGCGAAGGCGCGTCGAGCCACGGGAACTTGCGCACGTCCGGTTCGCCGAGCGCCGCGAGTTGCAGCACCGCGCCGCACAAATCGACGCGCCGGATTTCGGGCACCGCCTGTTCCGTTCGCGCGCGGTGCGAAGGTTCGTCCCACAACCGCACGCACACGCCCGGTGCGGTGCGGCCGGCGCGGCCGGCGCGCTGGTCGGCGCTCGCGCGCGAAATGGGCACGAGCCGCAACCGGTCCATCCCGACGCCCGCCTCGAACTCCATTTGCCGCGCGAGGCCGGAATCCACCACCGCAGTTACACCATCCACCGTGACCGAGGTTTCCGCAACGTTGGTTGCGAGCACGACCTTTCGGTGCGCGAGTTTCTGGAGCGCGCGGTCCTGCTGCTCGGGCGGCAGGTCGCCGTGCAGCGGCACCACTTCCGTGCCGGATAGCGAACTGAGTTCGTCGGCCGTTTGGCGAATCTCGCGCAGGCCCGGCAGGAACGCGAGCACATCGCCGGCGCGCTCGGTCAGTAGTTCGCGCACGGCGTCCGCGACGGCACGTGACACCGGGGTGTCGCTCCGCCGCGAGCGGTAGCGCACGTCCACCGGGAACGTGCGCCCGGCGCTATCGACCACCGGGCAACCGCCGAAGTAAGTGCTCACCGCCGATGGATCGACGGTCGCGGACATTACGACCGCGAGCAGATCGGGGCGCACGTTCTCGCGCACGAGCCGCACCATGCCGAGTGCGAGGTCGGCTTCGAGGCCGCGCTCGTGGAACTCGTCGAACACGACGGCCGCGACGCCTTCCAGAAACGGGTCGTCGTGCAGCCGCCGCAGCAGCACGCCGGGCGTGACCACCAGCACGCGGGTGCGCGCGCTCGCCTTCTTGTCGAACCGCACTTGGTAGCCGAAGGTGTCGCCGAGCGGCGAACCGTGTTCGAGGGCCATGCGGCGCGCCGCCGCCCGGGCCGCGACGCGCCGCGGTTCGAGCACCAGCACGAGGCCGTCGCGCCCCGCGAGTCCGCTTTCCACCAGCGCGGGGGGCACTCGGGTGGTCTTACCCGCGCCTGTGGGAGCGCGCAGCACGGCGGCCCCGCTCGCGCGCAGCGCGGCGAGCAACTGAGGGAGGGCGTCATCAATTGGCAACGGATCGCGCGGCATGCGGGTAGTTTAGCGACCTTCACCTTGACGCTCGCGCGTGCGGTTCGCACACTGCCGGCGCTGCCGCATTCATTTCACAGGTGACACATGGCCGACATCGAAGTACCGGACCCGAAGGAAGTTGAAGAGAAGGGCAGCGACCCGTTCACGCGCGTCATCGCGCTCATGGTCGCGGTGTACGCGGTGCTGCTCGCGGTCACGGCGCTGGGCGGCAGTAACGCGGGCAAAGACATGGTGATGGCTCAGCAAAAAGCCAGCAACGCGTGGGCCTACTATCAGGCGAAAGTGGTGCGCGAGAACCTGTATGTGCTCGCGGCGAAGGATTTGGAGATGCAACTCGCGGACCTCGACGAGGAACCGAACCCGAGCGCGAAGAAGAAGGCGCGGCGCGAGAGGGCCAAGAGCGACTACGAGAAGAAAGCAGCCGAGTACAAGAAGGAAAAAGAGGAGATCATGGCCGAGGCCCGCGAGCACGAGGCCGAGCGCGACCTCGCCTCGCGCCGCGACCCGTACTTCGACTTCGCGGAAGTGTTCCTGCAAATCGGGATCGTGCTGGCGAGCGTGGCGATGCTCTCCGGGAAGCGGATCGCGTTCTACCTGAGCGTCGTGGTCGCCGTCGTCGGCGGGTTCCTGTGCGTGAACGGGTACGGCCTGTTCCTAAAGATTCCGGGGCTGGAGTAGCGCGCGCGCCGGAGGCCGCGGTTCGTCCCGCTCTTCACGCCGTTTCGCCGTGGCGCGGCGCGCGGCCGCAAACCGGGGTGCCCCGCCGGCACCGACCGAAGCGCGCCTAGTCGTCGTCCGGGCGCGGCTTTTTCTTGGGCTTCTTGGGCGGTTTCGCGTGCGGGTGCAACTTCCGCGCGCGGATCGTGAGCCACACCTCGCGGATCAGTTCGCACAGTTCCTCGGGGGGGCGGTCCAAATCGCCCGCGCCGAACTGGACCGTGTCGGTGGTGCCGTCGTCGTATTGCAATTTCACGATAACCATAACGCCCACGCGCGCCTTGTAGTAGCCCGCTTTCAGTTCGGCGACGGCGTCGAGCGGGTACGACCGTTCGGCCTCGCACAGTTCGAGACCGTCCGGGCCGAGCGCCACCTTCACGCCGCGGTCGCGGTTCTGGCGCAGCGCGGTGCCGGCGAACAGCACCCCCGCGAACAGCACGAACCCGGAGCAGACCCACTTGACACTGTTCGCGCCGAGCGCGTAGAGCGCCGCGAACAGTACGATGGCACCGACCGCGCCGCACCCGATCCCGTCGAGCGGCGAGAGTACCTTGTTGCGCACTTCGACTTCCGGCACCTCGGCCCCGGCGCGCGCCGCGAGTTCCGGCGCGAGTTTGCGCGCCTTCCACTCCTCCGCGGTCAGTTCCTCGTCCGCGTCCGCGCCGCGGGCCTCGCGCACCAGTTCCCACACCTCTTCGACGGCCCTCACGATCTCGTCCACCGGCGCGTCCAACAGAGCCACCTCCACGATCAATTGGCTCTCTTCGCCGCTGCGGTCGCGCACTTCCAGAATCACCTCCGAAGTGCCCCGCCCGCGTTCGGCCCGCGCGCTCAACCAGACGACATCGTCCCACGCGAGTTCGAGCGGCGACGCCTCGCGCAGGTCGCGAAACCCGTCGGCATCGACGACGAGTTTCGGCGCGCGATCGAGGGCGTCAACGATTCTGTAACCGACCCCGGCTACACACGCGAGGCCGACCGTGCCGGCGCACGCCCAACCCCACGTATTCGCGTCGAAGTACCACGCCAGCCCCGCGGCGGCGCACGACACGAGAGCGAAGATCAGGACCGGCAGCCACTTGATCGGGGGGGTGCGGAACACGTGTGTCGGGATGCGCGCGGCCACGGCTCGCTCCTTTCGCTTGCGCGCACTCGCTTTCGCGCGCGGTGGTGGGCATAATAGCCGCACCTCTCGGCCCCATCCACGCACCGCGCGCCGCGCGAACACGGTTCCCATGAAAGCCCCGTCGCTCACCCTCGGCATCGAGGAAGAGTACCAGATCATCGACCCGGCCACGGGCGAATTGAAGTCGTACATCACGCAGATTCTCGAAGAAGGCAAGTTGATTCTGAAAGAGCAGATCAAGGCCGAACTGCACCAGTCGATGGTGGAAGTGGGCACGGAAATCTGCCAGACGCCCGCGGATGCGCGCGCCGAGCTGGTGAAGTTGCGGCGGGCCATCACCGGCCTCGCGGCGCGCAACGGGCTGGTAATTGCCGCCGCGGGCACGCACCCGTTTTCGAAGTGGGAGGAGCAAGAGATCACGCCGTTCGAGCGCTACCTCGGCGTGCAGAACGACATGCAAGACCTCGCCCGGCAGTTGCTCATCTTCGGCACGCACGTTCACATCGGCATCGAGGACCGCGACTTCCTCATCGACGCCATGAACGTCGCGCGGTACTTCGCCCCGCACGTTCTGTGCCTCAGCACGTCGTCGCCGTTCTGGACCGGGCGCAACACGGGTCTGAAGAGCTACCGGTCGATCATCTTCCGCCACTTCCCGCGGAGCGGCATCCCGCCGCTGTTCACCGACTGGCCGGAATTCTCGGGCATGGTGGAGACGATGCAGCACACGAACTGCATCCCGGACGGCTCGAAAATCTGGTACGACGTGCGCCCGAACCACCGCTACCCGACGCTCGAGTTCCGCATTTGCGACGTGTGCACGAAGGTGGACGAAGCGGTGTGCATCGCGGCCATCTTCCAAGCGATCATCGCGAAGCTGTGGAAGCTGCGCCGCGACAACCTCACGTTCCGCGTGTACCCCACCGAACTGATCGAAGAGAACAAGTGGCGCGCCGTGCGGTACGGACTGGACGGCAAGCTGATCGACCTCGGCAAGGAGAAAGAAGTGCCGGTGCGCGAGTTGATTCACGAGATGATCGACTGGTTCCTGCGCGACGTGATCGACGAGTTGGGCACCCGGAAGGAGATCGAGTACGCGTATAAGATCATGGAGACCGGCAGCAGCGCCGACCGGCAACTGAAGGCGTTCGCCGCGACCGGCAGCACGCGCGCGGTCGCGGAGTTGCTGGTGCGCGAAACGCAAGAGGGCGTGTCGGGGTGAGTGCCAGAGCGCCAGAGTGCCAGAGTGGAGGGAGAAGAGGCCGGCGTTTTCTCCCTCGCACTCTCCACCCTCACACTCGCGCACTCGAATTCGTGGAACCAGTGGAATGAAAACCTTCTCCCGCGACGGCATCGCCTTCCAATACCCCGCGAACTGGGTGCTCGACGTGGAAGAGCACGCGAACCGCGCCGACGCGGCCGACGACGAGGCCGGCGGTTGGACCGCGACCGTGAACAGCCCCGGCACCGCGTTCCTGATGGTGTCGCTGCGCCCGGAAGCGCCGCACCCCGCGGACCTCGCCGACCAAACGCTCGCCGCCCTGCGCGGCGAGTACGAAGAGTTCGACGCGCAGACCGCGGTGGAACCGGTTGCGGGGCAGCCGAGCATCGGGTTCGACGCCGACTTCCTCACCTTCGACACCGCGACCGAGTGCCGCGTGCGGGCGCTGGACACCTTCGCCGGCCCGCTGCTGCTCATGGCCCAAGTGAGCGCCTACGACCGCGACGCGAACGACCCGGTACTGCGCGCGATCGTGCAATCGCTGAACGTGGACGCGGACTGACCCCGGGACCGCGGGCGTCCCGCCCGCCGCGGCGCGAACCGCGAATCACTCGTTTGTATCACTCACCCCGAAGCGGCGGCCGAGACGGCCGCGGTCCCGGGAACACACCATGCCCGACCCGTTCGCTCCCAAGCGCGCCGCGATGCGCGCCGAGTTCTTCGACAAGCTGTTCCTCTTGGGCGGCTGGCTCGGCGGCACCGACACCTACAAGCGCACCATGTGGGCCGCGGTCCCAGAGGTCGCGCTCGCGCCCTCGGCGTACACGCTCACGCTGCGCAAAGGGCTGCCGGAACCGGGCGCGAACAACCGGCTCGTCATGGCCGGGCACGAAGCCATGCTCGCGCAGTGGTTTCACAAGCCGCTGATGCGGAGTGACATCGAGCTGTCACGCGACTGGTTCGCCGCGCACGCGCACACCAAAGCCTTTCCGCGGGAACTGTGGGACAGCGTGCTCGCGCAGAGCGGCGACGAACTGCGCCTGCCCGTTGATGTGTGGGGGTTCGCCGGCGGGCAGACGTTCCTCGCGGGCGTGCCGTGCCTCACGTTCGAAGGCGCGGGCGGGCTGATCTCGTACCTCGAACCCGCGATGTGCCGCTACTTCGCGCCGGTCATTCAAGCCACCAAAGCGCGGCTGATGAGCGAGGCCACGCCGCGCGACGCGGAGTTCGGCCTGCGCTCCGCCCCGGTCGAAGTGTGCAACCTTGTTCTGCTGCTCGCGCGCTTCGTGGGTGGGGCCGGCGAACAAGGCGCGGCACAACTCACGTCGAACGACACCGCGGAGTTCCTTTGGCCGGAGCTGTTCCGCTCCATCGGCACCATCGGGCACGAGATGATGTGCGCCGGTCAGAGCTTCGACAAAACGCTGAGCGCGGCCGAATACGCGATGATGGACCGGTTCGTGTCGCGCGTGGGAACGGCGTCGCTGCTCTGCGACTTGGTGGACGCCGAAACGGTCGGTCTCGAAAACGCGCTGCGCGTGATTCGCGCGCACCCCGAAACGGACCGCGTGGGCGTGCGCGTCGATAGCGGCGACATCGCGGCGCAGTGCGTGCTGTACTTCGAGCGCATGAAGGCACTCGGCATCCCGCCGCGGGTGATCGTGTTCGAAGACGAAGTCACGCCGGACGGCGTGCGCAAGGTGTACGAGGCGTTCCGCGCGCGCACGGGCGAAGAACCCACGATGCTGTTCCCCGGGGCCGGCGGCTACTGGTGGAAGCTGGTTCACCGCGACACCGTGAGCGCCGCGTTCAAGCGCACCGCGACCGAGGACCGGCCGAACGTGAAATTCTCCAACTCGCCCGGCAAGGAAACGATCCCCGGCTACTTGCGCGTGTACGCGCGCGGCGGCACTCTGGTGGTTGCCGACAAGAGCGAGCGCATCGACGGAGACCCGCTGTTCGTGAAACTGGTGGATCGGGGCCGCGTCGTGTACGGCGAAGGCTTCCGCGAACAGGCCGCCCGCGCCGAACGCACGTGGAACACTTACACGCGGTGGGAACCGTCTCCGCTGGTGCGCGAGCACTTGGAGCGGTTCCGCGCGATGCGCGCGACCGAAGTGACCGAAGCGAAAGCGCGACTGGCGGGAGGTGCCGCGTGATCGTTATCAAGCCGCACGCGAAGTGCGTGAGTGTGGTGTGCTTTTCGCCCGACGGCGCGCGGCTCGCGAGCGGGGGCTACGACGGCTACTTGAAGGTGTGGGCCCCCACCGAACTGCACAAAGGCGTTCCGCTGTGGGAAGCGGACGCCGAAGACGTCGACAACAAGCTCGGCTTGGACGACGACGACGACGTCTTCGAGCTGTTACTCGACGGGCCCTGCGTCACGCACGCGCAGTTCACGCCCGATAGCAAGTTGCTGATTACAAGCGGGTGGGAGATGCACGTGCGCGTGTGGGACGCGCGGAACGGCAAACAGAAATGGGACGTGGTGAAGCCGTACGGGTGGGGCGGCGTGGGCACCGTGACCGTGTCGCGCGACGGCAAGCACCTCGCGTTCGCCGGCGGGCAAATGGGGGCCGCGGAGCGCGTGTTCATCACGGACGCGAAGAAGGACGCGCCGGTGCGCTCGGTGCGCGGGCACGACAACGCCTGCGGCGCGCTGGCGTCCGGGCCGGACGGCTTCGTGTCCGGGAGCGCGGACAAGCACGTGCGCTTCTGGAAGTGGGCCGGCGGGCCGCCGTACCACACACTCGCGCTGCGCGGCGTCGTCCGCGGGCTGATGTTCGACCCCGAAGGTACGCGCCTCGCGGCGTCCGGCGGGGCGGTGGTGATGGTGTGGGACATGCTACCGCCGGCGCGCACAGGCGCGCGCCGCAAGCCGGGCAAGGCGCGCCACTTTCGCGGCCACACCGATCAGGTGCAGAGCATCGATTTCGCCCCGGACGGCCGCACGTTGGCGAGTGCCGCGCACGACGGTACCGTGCGCGTGTGGGACGCCGCGAGCGGGAAGGAAGTGCGCGCGTTCGCGCCGGGCGTGGGGCCGCTGCACCACGTCGCCTTCGCCCCCGACGGCCTGACGCTCGCCTTCGGCAGCGAGAACGGCCACTTGGGGCTGCTCGACTTGGGCGATTAGCGCCCGGCGGTGCATACACTGCCGGTATGAGCACTCACGGCTTTCTGCGCGCCGCCTGCGCGTCGCCCGAGATGCGCGTCGCGGACGCGCCCTTTAACGCCGACCGCACGCTCGAACTGCTGGAACGCGCCGAGCACGAAGGCGCGAACCTCGTGGTGTTCCCGGAGTGCGGCCTCACCGGGTACACCTGCCACGATCTGTTCCACCTCGAACCGCTCCGCCGCGCGGCCGAAAGCGAACTGGCGCGCGTGGTCGCGCACGGCGCGAAGGTGTTTCGCGGCGTCGCCGTGGTCGGGGTGCCGCTCGAGTTCCACGGGCGGCTGTTCAACTGCGCGGTCGCGTTCCACGCGGGGCGCATCCTCGGCGTCGTGCCCAAAACGTACCTGCCGAATTACAAGGAGTTCTACGACGCGCGCTACTTCGCCCCGGCGCGCGCCGGCACCTTCCGCGACGTGACCGTGTGCGGCCAAGTCGCGCCCTTCGGCACGGATGTACTGTTCGCATGTTCCGGCGTGCCCGGATTCACGCTCGGTGTGGAAATTTGCGAAGACCTCTGGATGCCGGTGCCGCCGAGTTCGCTTCAGGCGCTCGCGGGCGCGACCGTGTGCGCGAACCTCTCTGCCAGTAACGATGTGATCGGTAAGGCCGCGTACCGGCGGCAGCTCGTCGCGGGGCAGAGCGGCCGGTGCGTGAGTGCGTACCTGTATGCGTCCAGCGGCGTTGGCGAATCCACCACCGACATCGTGTTCGGCGGGCACTGCCTGATCGCGGAGAACGGGAACCTGCTCGCCGAAAGTGAGCGGTTCCGCCGCGACTCGCAGTTGCTCGTGTGCGACCTCGACTTGGACCGGCTCGCGCACGACCGCGTGCAAACGAACAGCTTCCACGACGGCACCGCGCCGGCGTTCCGCACAGTGTCCTTCGAGCTGGACGTTGCGCCGCGCGCGCCGGAGTTGCTGCGCGGTGTGGACGCGCACCCGTTCGTGCCGAACGACCCCGCGACGCGCGACGACCGGTGCCGCGACATCTTCCGCACGCAAGTCGCGGCGCTCGGCCGGCGGCTGTCGGTGGTGGGTTCGCCGCCGCTAGCGATCGGCGTGTCCGGCGGGTTGGATTCGACGCTCGCGCTCTTGGTGCTGTGCAAAACGCTGGACGAACTCGGCGCGCCGCGCGACCGCGTGCGGGCGCTCACCATGCCGGGCTTCGGCACCACGCCGCGCACCCGCGGCAACGCGCACAAACTCGCGGAGGCGCTCGGCGTGCGGTTGCGCGAAGTGGACATTCGCGCGATGTGCTTCGACCAGATGCGCGGCATCGGGCACGCCCCGTTCGGCATCGCGCTCGACGGCGAAACGGTGGAGTCGCTGAGCGAAAAGTTGCTGCACCTGCCGCCGGAGCGGCGCAGCGACCTGACGTTCGAAAACACGCAGGCCCGCGTGCGCACGTCACTTCTGATGAACAGCGGGTTCGTGATCGGAACGGGCGATCTGTCGGAACTGGCGCTCGGCTGGTGTACCTACAACGCCGACCATATGAGCATGTACAACCCGAACGTGAGCATCCCGAAAACGCTGGTGAAGTTCCTCGTGCGGTGGGCCGCCGATAACGAGTTCACCGGCGACGCACGCGCCACACTTCACGACATCGTGGGCACACCGATCTCACCGGAACTGCTCCCGACCGACGCCCGCGGCGCGATGACCCAAGCGACCGAGTCGACCGTGGGCGACTACGAATTGGTAGACTTCTTCCTGTACCACTTCCTGCGGTTCGGCTGCGGGCCGGAGAAGATTCTCTTCCTCGCGCGGCACGCCAAGTTCGACAAGCCGTATTCGCGCGGCGAGTTGAAGCAGTGGTTGAGCGTGTTCTTGAAGCGCTTCTTCGCGAACCAGTTCAAGCGCAGTTGCCTACCGGACGGCCCGAAGGTGGGTTCGGTGAGCGTGTCGCCGCGCGGCGACTGGCGCATGCCCAGCGACGCCGCGGCCCGCGTCTGGCTCGATGCACTCGAAGGGGCGGAGTGAACCCGCGGAGCGGGGTTGGTAGCCCGACGCGTGAGCAAGGGTGTCTACAGCCCGAAGAGGCCCGAGACAAAGGCACCCTCGCTCACGCGTCGGGCTACAAGGCGCGCTTACTGGCTGCCGAAGAGGCCCACGGCGAACGTGAACACCTGCCGGATGTCGCCGCGCCCGCGGTTCAGCGGGACGCCGAAGTCCAGCGCCAGCGGCAGCGGCCCCAGCGCCGGAACCGAGATGCGCAGACCCGCACCCACCGTTACGCGGTAGTCCTTGATCTCGAACCGGCGCTCCACCGTGCCGTGGTCCAAGAACGCCACCGCGAACATCTTGTCGCTCGGCAGGATCGGAATCTGGTACTCGATCGTGTTCAGGAACGAGAACGTGCCGCCCACCGCCAAGCCGTTCTCGAACGGCCCCATGCCGCGGAAGCTGAACCCGCGGAAGCTGCGGATGCCGCCACCGTAGAACCGCTCGAACACCGGGGCGTTCGCGCCGGCCACCGCCACCTGCGTGCGGAACCCGAGCACGTGCCGCCCGCTGCCGTCCTCGCGGGCCAAGTACCGCGACGAGAAGAACTGCGTGAACTCCGCGGTGCCGATGGGGAACGTGTAGTCGCCCAGCACCTGCTCGTAGCCGATGTCGAACACGTTCCCCTGCGTCGGGTAGATGAACGAGTCGCGGGTGTCGCGGTTCAGCCCGGCGCGCAGGCCGAGCACGAAGTGGCTGCCCGCGTCGCGCTTGATCGCGTCGGTGGCGAAGTCCGGGATGTCCTTTACCCGCACCCCTTCCACGCGCGTGCTCAGCGAGGCGCGCCAGATGGGGTCGAGCCGGCGGTCGATGGTGACGCGCCCGCCGTAGCGGTCCTCGTTGTACTCGGCGAACGCGCGGTTGTAGTAGTACGCGGAGTTCGTGAGTCCGAACGGCGTGTCGAACAGGTACGGCTCGCGGAACGTGAGCGAGTACCGCTGGAACTGCACGCCGGGCGCGGCCTCGAGCCGCAGCTCTTGGCCGTCGCCGCGGAACGCGCGGCCGTAGCGGAAGTCGTCCCAGCTGCGCGGGATGCGGGTGAGGCTGAAGTTGCGCTCGTTCAGCACGAAGTTCCCGGTCAGGCCGGCGTCGGAGTTCACGCTGCCGCCGATCACGAACTGCCCGGTGCGGGTCTCCTTCACGCGCACGCGAATGTCCTTCAGCGCGCTGTCGAACTCGTTCGGAATCACCTCCACCGTCGGCGGCTCTTCGCCGTCGAAAATGCCCAGCCGGGCGAGCCGCATGCGCGCCTCTTCGAGCTTGGGGTACTGGAGCACCTGCCCGGGGAAGACGTCCAGTTCGTTGAGAATCACGCGGTCCTTGGTGATCTCGTTGCCGACGATCTTGATGGTGCTCACGCGGTCCTGTTCGCCGCGGTCGCCCTGAATCTGGTAGTGGACGCGCACCACGCCCGGCGCGGTCTCGTACCACTGCTCCTCCACGCCCCACGCGTGCCCGCGCAGGCCGCCGTAGTCGCGGATCCGCGTCAGGTCGCGTTTGGCCACGCGCGCGTCGTACCGGTCGCCGGCCTTCATTTCGACAACCTTTTCGAGCTTCTCCGCCGGGAACGACTGAAGGCCGTCGATCTGCCGCTCTTCCACCTTGTACTGCACGCCTTCCACAATGTGATACACGACGGTGACGTGCCGCAGGTCGTCGGACCGGCGCACCTCCGGTTCGATCTTCGCGTTCAGGTAGCCGAGGGCGTGGTAGTACTCGAGCAGCGCCTTGCGGTCCAAGTCCAGCGTGGTGGAGTTGAACTTGCCGCCGATCGTCCGCAGGAACTCGCGCTTGGTGACGAGTTGCGTGCGGAGCCGGCCCGAGGTCGCGCCCGCGTTGCCCACGAACTCGACGTCGCGCACCTTCACCACCGGGCCTTCGGTCACGGTGTACACCACGCGCGTGTCGGTGCTCTTGGTGCCCTCGGTGAGCACGACGGTGGCGAAGTAGCGCCCGTCTTCTTGGTACTTCCGCAGGATCGCCTGCCGGCCGAGTTCGTTGGCGAGCGGGTTCATCGCGTCGCCCTTGCGCAGCCCCGTGAGCGAGCGCAGCGTGCTCATGCTCAGGTGATCGGCCCCGTCGTACAGCACTTCCTGCACCACGCTCGTTAGCTCGCTGACCAGCAGCGTGACCGTGACCGTGCCGTCGGTCTCGTTCGTGGTGTGAACGCGAATGCCGCTGGGCGTGAACCAGCGCGTGTTGTACAGCCGCCGCACGTCTTCCTGAATGGTGGCCTCGTCGTAGGTGCGGCCCTTGCGCAGGTGCATCACGTTGAGAATTTGCGGCGTGGCGCGGAGCTTGTTCCCGACGACGACGATCTCCGCGATGGGCTTGCCCTGCGGGCTGTCGGCCGCCCCGACCCACCCGCGGCCCGCGCCGAACAGCGCGAGCGCGAACGCGGCAGCGGTGAGCCAGAGGCGGGTGCGACGGCGTGCGGTCATCGGGGGGATTCCGTGGTGGTTCCCGGTCGGCGCGTGCGGCATCTCGGTGAAGGGCGGGCGGATACTCGCGGGGGGATTTTGTGTCAAGTCCGCGGCGCGCCGTGCCGAAAAGCGCCGGCGCGCGAGAAAGCTGGGGGAAATGGGACGGGCGCGAAAAGCGAGCCGCCGGCGGCGTAGTGTCCGTTGCACTCGACCCCTCCCGGAGGCACACCGATGGCCGTTCCGCGCCCGCGCCCGAAGCTCATGGTGATCGGCGACTCGCTCGCGCAAGGGTGCCGCTCGCTCACGGTGTCCCGCGCGTGCTGCGGGCAGTCGTGGCCCGCGCGGCTCGCCGCCGAACAGGGTTGGGAGTTCGTTTCCCCGGACCACCCGCGGCCGGTCCTCTTCGATCTGGAAGACGAAGTGCGCCGACTCACGACGCTCGGGTTCGCTCTCGCCGGCGCGCGGTTCGAGGGCATCGGCGAGCGGTTCCGCCGCAACCTCGCCGAGTGGCTCGCGGGCACCGCCGAATCGGGCTTCCCGTGCTTCGACAACGTCGCGGTCGCCGGCGCGCTCGTCGGCGACCTGTACGCGCGCACGGCGGCATCGTCGGAAGCGGAAATCGCGGCGCTCACCGGCGGCGGCAACCCGAACGCGGCGCTTTCGGTAAAAGCGGTGGGCGAGTTGCACGTCGCCATCAACGCGCGGTTCACGCTGAACCCGACCCGCGACCCGGCGTTCGCCGGGTTCACGATGCTGGATTGGGTGCGCGAGCGCGAGCCCGAAACGCTGGTGGTGCAGATCGGGCACAACCACGGGCTGTACGAAGTCGGTTCGCGCGCCGAGCGCAAGCCGATCGACGGCACCGACCCGGTGTACGGCGCGTTCTGGCACCAGTGGGCGCGGCTCGCGGGCGAACTCGCGGCGCTGCCGACGGAAGTGAAGACAATCGTCGTGACGCTGCTTCCCAAAGTAGGCGCGGTGGCGAACCTGCGCGCGCAGGGGCTGAACCGCACGAACGGCTACGCGGACACCTACGACCCGGTGTTCGCGCCCTCGGTGGGCAGTCTGACCGGAAGCGACCTCGCGGAGATCGACGCGCAGGTGGTCGCGGCGAACGACCGCGTGCGCGCGCTGGTGCAAGGGGCCGCGGCCGCCGCCGGCACCGCGGCCCGCGTGACGTTCGTCGACGCCTTCGCGCTCACGGGCGCGTACGACTTCAAGAACTCGCTGGACGCGGCGCGGCGGATCGACCTCGGCGACGGCATCGTGGTGGACAACCGCTACCTCGAAGCCGCGACGGAGCGGCAGAGTTGGTTCGCGCGGCCGACGCGCCGCTGGGTGTCCGGCGGGTTGCAAAGCGTGGACGGCATGCACCCCACCGGGTGCGGCTACGCGCTGTTCGCGTGCGAGGTGATGACCGCGCTGGGCTTGCCGCACGACCGCGTGGCGGTGCTGCGCCGCGGGTTCGCAGAAGACCGGTTGCTGACGGACGTGCCGGGCGAACTCGGCGTTATCGTGCGCCTGTTGGCGCTCTTGCGCGAACTGGACCGGCTGAACCGGTTGGTGGGCGACCGCACGACGCTGTTCGGCGACGGCATGGGCCTCGGCGACGCGCTGCGGTTCATGCGCCAAGCGTTCATGCGGTAGCGGGCCGCGCGCCGCGAAAAAAGCGCCCTTGATCGCGGGCCGCGGCGCGTTAAGATTTGCCTTGTCGCGGGATTGGTATATCGGTTGTGCCCAGCCTTCCCAAGGCTGTGAGAGGGGTTCGACTCCCCTATCCCGCTCTTGTAAGTCTCGACCAAATCAGCAGTTAGGGCGACGATTTTTCTGGCAAAGTTAGTGGCAAAAACGCTGGCAAATTCGGGGTGAAACTTGAGAGCCGCTGATCCCAGGATCGGCGGCTCTGATTCATCTTACAACCGCTGTGACAAGATCGGTGTGACTGAGCAGATGCGAGTCCGCGCTGGAGGTGGCCGAGGTTGGCTCGGAACTCGCCTCCCGGCAACGCGCGGATTTGTCTGCAAGAACCGCGATACCGTGGAGGCAACTGTGGCCCTGACGCCCGAAGCACGGTTGGCCCGAATCACGGAGTTGCGAGCAGCGTACCAAGAGCTTCATGCCGACGTGTACAAGAAATCGCCGCACGCTCAACGTCGCGGACTGGAGTTCGAGCGCCTTGTTCGTGATGTGTTGGATGCTTGGGGTTTGCTCTGTCGAGGGTCGTACCGCACGAAGGACGGTGGGTCGGAGCAAATCGACGGCGCACTGCGGGTGTCTGGGCGATACGCTCTCATGGAAGCGAAGTGGGCAGAATCGACCGAATTGGCCGCGTCGGAGTTGTTCGCGTTTCTTGGGAAGGTTGAGGGCAAGTTCGCTGGCACCATCGGCGTCTTCGTCTCCAAACCCGGCCTTACAGACAACTTTCTGAAGGCACTTCGGGCTGGCCGGCGACAATCGGTCATGGTTCTCCACGGTCCTGATGTGGATCTCCTCTTCGACCCTGCCTTCCCACTCAGCGATTACCTCGAATCGCTCGTCATGGAACTCTCGCTGGACAATGTTGTCCATTTTACGGCTGACGAGTTCTTCCAAGCCTATCAAGGTGCGAAGATCGATGCGTTACCGGAACAAAATGCATTGCCGGAACAGCCGGCAGACGGCGTGGTCGTTCAGCGAATTACGGAGTGCTACCAGAACCAAAACGCTTCGCAACTCGTCGCTGCGTTTGCGGAGGGGTTGGATTTTGAGCAGCGGTCTGATGCTGCCCGCCGCCTCATCGAAATATACCCGACGATCTCGCGGCTCAAGGCCGTCCCTGCGAAGGCGTGGCGAGGCAAGAACCTTGACTTATTCCTCGGAGAACTTGTGCAGCGGCTCCCACCAAACGAGACGCTCGCAGACGCGACCTACTTCGTGAACAAGTTGGCCCCCAACTTCCGCAGCACGGTGTACACTCAACCGCTCGCCCTTTTCGCAAACCGCTTCTCGCACTTGTCTGGTGATAAACGGCAAGTTGTCGAGGCGAACTTGATTCGGCAGTGGGATAAGGCAGACGGGGATTGGCCCGCCGAAGATGCCCTCGCGCCACCCACTTCATTGCTGTGGAGCGGCTTGGGGAATGACACGAAGCGACACCTTATCCAACGGTTCTTCGGTTTCGTGCGACCGAGCCGGTATCCCAATTACCCTCCTCGGCAACTGGCCGAGCAAGTGCTTCCCGCTGTGGAAGAAAGTGAGCGGGTATTGGCTGTGTTTCGGCAAGTGGTGCGGAAATCGGCAGATGACCTCGTAGCCGATGGTTTCGCGGCTGCTGAGCGCTTGGTCGCACTGGTCGGTAGCCTTCGCTCGGAGTTCTCGCACCTTCGACGGTTTATCCCGCAGTACGACGAAGTGGTAGCTGAAGTAGCAGAGCAAGCTCAGGCAGCAGTGCTGGTGGCAAACGGCTAGTTTCACCGTTCCACGGTGGCGCGAGCCGACAGTACCATCGTCGGCGCTCAGGGTCGTTGCGGGGGCAAGCGCCATCATGTGCGTTTACTCCCCAAACAAGTCAGTGCGATTCGGTTCCCGCGTCCGAGACGAGCCGCGTCTAACACCCACGCCGAGTAGCGCGAGAGGTTGTGCCTGAAGAGCGCGTCGATGGGGTCTTCAGGGCCGAAGAACCGTTCCTCCCATCGCGGTTCACCGCTTTCGACGGCGAACTCGCGGTGACCGGCGACCGTTCGCATGAACGGGATCGAGTCCAGAATCGTGAAGCTCGCGAAACGGTGCGCGATGTACCCCGCGAACTGTGCCGCACCGACCGCGATCAGGTGCAAACACTTTCCCGTCGATTCTTGGATCGCTGCGATCCGGTCGATGACACGCCGCCCCTCTTCCGTGTCCTTATCGCCGGTTTGGAATTCCTTCGCAACGACTCGGATGCCGGGTTGCTCGGAGAGGTAGCGCCCCCAGAACCACCAGTCAGCGGAATCGACCGCGTTCAAGTGCGGCACCACCGTTAGCCCCGCATTCGCCATTTCAGCAAGACAGATCAATTGCCGCATCCGATTCCCTTGAGTTTCGGTGCGGACCACATCGGCGGCGTGCGAGAAGTTGGGGCCGATCACCAGATCGATGCCGAGACGGGCCATCCGCTCACAGGCGCGGGCGGTGTGCCGGTTCTGCCAGTACCGTTCGAGTGGGGGATCGTCGTCCGTACCCCGCAGCACGATGCGGGTGGTCGGAGCGAGGTTGAAGTATTTTCTCAACCCCGCCGCGTCTTCGGCGACCGGCACGAAGTTCTTGCACCGGAACACTTCAGACAACTTCAAGGCCACCACCGGCCAGTCGATCACGTCCCGCAGGCGGTAGTTGTGGTCGATCACCGGAACGTAATTGGGGAGTGACACGTCGGCTTGAGAGAGCCGTGGTAACTCCTCGAACCGCAGCCCGCCGAGTTCGCGCAGGTCGCGCTGCCAGAACTGGTTGTTCGGGCAGATCATCTGACAGTCCGGCTTCTCGCAGCAGTAACGCTCGAAGCACGACATGTCCTGAAAAAGTGTGCCGTCCGAGTCCATCCCGCCGCAGTGGGTGCGCCGGAAACACGACGAACAACTGGATGCGATTTCCGACTCACGCGGACGCTTTACGACCGAGATCACCGTCGTCCTCCTTTACGATGCGGGCCGTGCCGAACCCGAACGGAGACACCTTGACCACCCGCACGCGAATGGCCTCCTGCCCTGACTCGGTCATTGCCTCCCGCAATCGGGCGGCGGCTTCGCCGGTCGAATAGCCCACGAGGTGGGTGCCTCGCGCGAAGTTCACGCGGTCGGGCTGGTCGCCCCGGTAGACCACGAATACGTCGCAGTCGTTCAGCTTCTCACCGGGCATCGGCGTCACGGGGTATTCGCGCTCGATGATGTCGGGTTGGCTGAAGAGGTCGGGTCGCCCCAACTCGTCCTTTGCTTTTTCTCGGCCCCGCCTCCGGTACGTCCGTTGGCCGGTAAGGATCTTGTCACCCATTCAGCACCACCTCCGGTACGACCGGCGAGTAAAGGTGTTCTCGTCCCCGTTTGACTCGCCGCAAAAGACGTTTCTCGAACAAGTCTTTGAGACGGTTATTCCAAGCAGTCGCGCGAACCTTTTCGCCCCCAGGTTCCCGACGTTCCAGTTCCGCCCCGGTTACGTCCGGGTATTTCATCAGGGCTTCAAGGGTCGCCCGCTGCCCCGGATCGAGCGAGCCGATGAGGACGGCGCGGGGCGGGGAACGGCGGTCGAGGGCGAGGAAGTGTGTGTTCGTCGCCTCCGCGACGAACACGAGTTCCTCCCGCACAGTGTCACTTAAACCTTGCAATACTGGGTAGAGGTCGTTCCGTTCGTCCGCAGCCCAGCGCAGGAGCGGCACCAACGCCTCGTTCACCCAAGACCCCGTCACAAGCTCGACGCCCGTGAAGTCGAGATGAATGATCTCCCCCTGCGCGGCCGTGGACACCAACTCACAAAGCCGTGCAAAGTCGCGACGACCATTCAGGCGGCCCTGGAGCCGTGCGCCGAGCGTCTGAGCTAGATCGATGGTCATGGAAACCTCATTCATCTCACCTCGATGTAGTGAGATAATATGCGGCCCGCTGCCGTGAGTCAAGGAGAACTGCGGAATTACATCAACGGGCGGTTCGCGGTCGCGTCGGGAGTCTGGCACACGACGGTGATCTGAAAGCCGGGAATGGGTTCGCCGAACGACTCCGTTCCGAGGGCGTTGGTCAACTCACCGGACATCGTCACCCGTGCCTCGCCCGTGCGAAATCGGAGTTCACCGCGCTGGTCGGCCAGAGACTTGAACAGTTGTCGAAACCCGTTGCCGCCCTTGCCACGCCCGAACTTACTCGCGTGATCCCGTAACACGGCTTGGAGGGCGTCTCCGTGGTGGGAGAGGTGTGCGTACTCCCGACAGGTGCGCAGGCTGGCAAGCACGCCGACTCCCACGTCTACGATGGTGAACGCGGACACGCCGGGGGTAACGTGATACCCGGCGACCGCCCCAACGGGCGAAGCGGCATGAATCTGGACATTCTCGGCCATCTCATGGAGTGTGGCGCAGATCCCATCCGCGATGACTTGGCGGAAACCGGCCGCGACCGCCGAGCGGACGAACCGGACCATGTAGTCTTCCCATGCAGGTTCGAGGGTCGGGTTCTCTCCTTCTAATGCGTGAAATTCGACCTCGCGGGTATCGACGCTGCGAATGTGGGGTTTCTGGCTCCCACTTCTGCGAAGTCCGAGGGGCGAGCGGATCTCCGAAAGCGCCCGACCGAGCGGGCTGGTTTGGATTACGGCGGGCAGCGGCGGAAGGCTGTCGCTCGCAGCCGTGTACCGGAGGCAGCCGTACTCCAACAGCCCCGCAAGTGTCGTGTGCTGGATGTTGTTGATGTGGTCGTGAACTGGCATTCCCTGACGAATCGCCTGTTGCAGTCCCTCGACCAATTCGACGGTCAACCAGTTCATCGGAACCTCCGGTCACCGCTGCGTTCAAATCTGTCGGCAGTATATTACCGTGAGCATTTGATAGCGGATAAGAGCAGTCTCTCGCCGCGTTCTCGTTTCAAGCGGAGCAGCGGAATGAAACAAACCGAGTCACCGTGTTCGGAGGCGTCCTCCCACAACGACCCGTCTTCGGGGAGGCGCGTGGTTCCAGACTCGGCTTTCGGATGGGCTGTGACGGCCCGGTTCGGTGCGGGGGGAACACGCTGGACCGGGTCGGGGCCGCATCTTCGCGTCGTCGCGGTGAACCCTCGGCGCGGTACGGGGGCGTCGGTCGATGCGAGGCTCGATCTTCTCCAACGCGCCATCGACGCCACCCACACTGACGGCCCTTGTGTCTACCTCACCTCGGCGGGGTACTTCGGCTGCGTGACCACGGCCGGTGACAGCACGAGAGACTTCTCATGGCCGGGGGATCTCGACCTGGGCGACCTCGACCGACGCCTCGGAGCAATCTCCGCTACTCTCCCGAAAGACACTTTGCTCGCGGTCGGAGCGGAACAGTCGTGGGAAACCCATGAGCAGAAAGTCTGGTGGTACACGGCGGGCAGTCGCGCTCGCAGTGGCGAGGTCGTTCGCGACGCGACCGCGTTGGCGGATCGTGTGCTGGATGTCGGAGGCTTCCGGTTACTGTTGTTCGTGTGCGGCGAGTTTTGGGATGGCGGGAGCGGTTTCGACATGACGCGGGACACCAAGAGGATCGACGTGGTGTTGGACGCAGCCCACGGCAGCATCAACCGGGTGTGGGACCGTGCGGCCGAACCCTGGCCCCGGTGCGCCTTCCAGAGAACCTTTCTCTACCTCGGCCGGGTCTGCGGCGGGATGCTCGCCCAGGCCCACGAAGCGGATACGGGTGGAGGTTACGCGCGACGGCAGAACAACTGGGTCGTATACCGTGGAGAACTGCCGTTCCCCGAAACTGAAGTCATCGACGTGTGACGGCGGCGCACACGCTGATCCCCGACTTATTTGGAGTTCGCGTCATGGGCATCGCCAAGATCCACGGGGCCGAGTACCCGGTTCGCAAGATCTTCAGCAACGACTTCGTCTTCCGCATCCCCCTCTACCAGCGGCCGTACTCGTGGACCACGGAGCAGGCCGGCGAACTTCTCGAAGATCTCCTCGACTTCATCGGCACCGGCACAACGCCCGTCGATGATCTCACACCGTACTTCCTCGGAAGCGTTGTCCTCATCAAACAGGAGCATCTGCCCGACGCCGAAGTCGTTGACGGGCAGCAGCGGTTGACGACGCTCACCATCCTTTTGTCTGCAATCCGACACCTCGTCACTGGCGAATACTCGGAGGGGTTGACGAAATACCTGTACGAGAAGGGGGACAAAATTGAGGGTAACCCGAACCGTTACCGACTGACCTTGCGGGAGCGGGACGCCGATTTCTTCCGCGACTACGTCCAAGACGACGCGCAGATCGAGAAACTTCGCGCTCTCGACCCGCGCCAACTGACCGACGCGCGGCGCAATGTCCGGGCTAACGCGGTCCTGTTCCTCGACCGACTCACGAAACTGGCCGAACCGCACCGCGTGCGCCTCGCGCAGTTCATCGCGAAACAATGCCTGCTCGTCGTTGTGACCACGCCTGACCTCGACTCGGCCTACCGAATCTTTTCAATTCTGAACGACCGGGGACTCGACCTCTCCCACTCCGACATCCTGAAGTCCGAGGTCATCGGCAAACTGCCCCGCGAACTGCAAGAGAGTTACAACGAGCGGTGGGAGGACGCCGAGGAGGAACTCGGTCGCGAGGCGTTTAGCGACCTGTTCGCCCACTGCCGGATGATCTACCGCAAGGCGAAGTACAAGGAGTCGGTCCTCAAGGAGTTCCGCGAGTTCGTCGTCAAGAAGGTTGGGGACTCGCGGAAGCTGATTGACGAGGTGCTGATTCCGTTCGCGGACGCCTACGCCACGCTCCGCACGGCGGGCTACGAAAGCACAGAAGGTGCCGAGGGCGTCAACCGCCTGCTGCGGTGGCTGAACCGGATCGACAACGTGGACTGGGTGCCGCCGGCCATCGCGTTCTTAGCCAAGCACAAGGCCCGCCCCAAGGAGTTGCTCCGGTTCCTGGCCGATCTCGAACGGCTGGCCGCGTTCATGATGGTTCGTCGGTGCGGGATCAACGAGCGGATCGAGCGGTATTCCAGGGTGCTGGATTCATTCGACAAGGGCGAGGATCTGTTCGCTGACGCCTCGCCGTTGCAGTTGACCGCCGACGAGCGGAAGGCGTTTCTGGCCGACCTCGACGGCGACGTGTACCGCTTCACGGCCGAGCGCCGACTGTATGTGCTGCTGCGGCTCGACGCGGCGCTGTCGGACGGTAGCGCGAGCTACGACTACGGGGTCATTTCCATCGAACACGTTCTGCCACAGACCCCGCCACCCGACAGCGAATGGTGCAAGTGGTTCACGACCGAGGACGCACGGAACAAGTGCGTCCATCGGCTAGGCAACCTGCTTCTGCTGAACTTTAAGAAAAACAGTTCCGCCAGCAACAAGCCGTTCGAGGCGAAGGTCAAAACGTACTTCACGAAGGGTGGGGTGTCGCCGTTCGCTCTGACCACCCAAGCCATCAGCGAAAAAGAGTGGACCCCCGAAGTCGTCCAGAAACGTCAGGAAGCGGTACTGGGTAAACTGAAAGAGGTTTGGAGGCTTTGAACCCGTTGGGAGCGCCTCCGCAAGCCTCGGCCGCACCTCGTGGGCTTCGTCCGGTGGTCGCCACCATCACACTGCCGACCCGGTAGGGCCGCGTTGTCGAACGGACAAACCCCGCAGTCGCGGGAAAGAAACCTGTCCCGGCCAGTGACGAGACGGCGAGATCAATCGCCCATGCCTTTGATGAATCCCTCGCCAGCCTCGGTTACGGCGTCATACTCCACGTCCGGCCATTGCTGCCGGATCGCTTGGAACAGCGTCTTACCGATTCCCTGACGCCGGCACTCCTCCATGACGTGGAGCCAGTCGATGTACGCCCCATAGGGGTCGGTGAAGATCCATGCCTGCGCAACGGGAAACGCCATGTTCGGTCGCCAATACTCGACGGCCCACCTCGCACTTGGGCGGCACCACGACGCCACAGGCGCGTCGAGCCGGCGAAACAGGATCTCGTCGCCCTCGCTGGTGCGGCGGGCCATCATTTCGGGTACGCGGATCTTGACCAGCCTCGGATGCAGATCGCTCATTTCCAGGCTCCGATTGCGCAGTGACGCCCATGTCCCGCTGTTGGTGGCGGGACCGTTGTGGCGGTCAGTAGGGGTGGTTTGATTGGCGCGTGGACAAGCCCCGCACTCGCTTCGGAGTGGGGCTTGTTCGGAAAAAAGTGAGCGGCGAATTCCGCCCGGCATCCGAAGCAGGCCGATCAGTACGAAGACAATATCAACACATTTGGGGAGTTTGTAAACCTGACGGGAGAGAATTTCAGTTTTCGCTCTCGGAATCAGCTTCCGGCAGTTTCTTCGCTCCCGCCGTTGGCTTCAGATCCTTCAGGACGGCGTTGGCTTTCTTGTCGAGGAACCAACGGGGTGTCGGAGGAACGCTCGCCACCTCGGAGCAGAGTTCGGACTTCAAGGATCTGGGCGATAAGGCCGTCGATCACGGCATCCAATTCGACCCCGATGAGAATGTCTAACGCCAACCACGCCCCGTACTCGTTCGCCGCGAACCGCTGTGGGAAGCGAACGCCCAACGGCGCGAGCGTGGCGTTGATCGCGAGGGAAGGCTTCCACTGGTCGCTGAGGATTTCCAGGCCGAGCGGATGTCCCCCTTTGGACCAGCCTTCCGGTGTGAAGTAGAGGCGACACCCCGCGTGCGCCAG
>JALHNS010000022.1 GCA_022843445.1 Gemmata sp. | reverse complement strand
GCGCTCGCGGCGCTGGCGCTGCTACTGTTGGTGCTGGTACTCGTGGCCCGGCGGCTGTAGGATGCGGCCATGCGCACCGTGAAGTACTTCAAGCGGCACCGCATGGAACTGTCGCTCCGGCACCCGCTGCCGCCGGTGCCCGCGCTGCCCGCGGGCTTCGAGTGGCTCCCGTGGGACGATTCGCTGCTCGACCTGCACGCCGAAACCAAGTTCAACAGCTTCCGCGGGCACGAGGACGCGCTCGTGTTCCCCAGCCTCGGCACGCGCGCCGGCTGTCACAACCTGATGGGCGCGATCCGCTTTCGCGTCGGGTTCGTGCCGCAGGCCACGTGGCTCGTGGTCGGGCCGGACGGCTGCGCCGGCACCGTACAGGGCTTGCGCGACGACGCGGGCCACGGCGGCATCCAAAACCTCGGCGTGGTGCCGGAGTGCCGCGGCCTCGGCCTCGGCCGCGCGCTGCTGCTAATGGCCCTGCACGGGTTCGCGGAGGCGCGGCTCCCGCGGGCGTTCCTCGAAGTGACCGCGACGAACGACCCCGCGGTTCGGTTGTACCGGTCGCTGGGGTTCCGCGCGGCGAAGGTGCTGTACCGCGCGGTGGAACTGCCCGACCGGGCCGCGCTCGCCGTTGGGTTGTGGCACTCACCTCCGTAGAATGGCCGCAAAGCGCTCATCACGAAAGGTGCCTCGCGTGGGACAGCAGGTTTACCAGCACACGTTCGCCAACGGGCTTGTGCTGCTCGCGGAGCGCATGGACCACGTCCGCTCGGCCGCGTTCAACTTTCTCGTTCCGGCCGGCTGCGCGTTCGACCCCGCCGGGCACGGCGGCGCCGCGAGCGTGCTCGCGGGCCTCATCACCCGCGGGGCCGGCGCGCGCGGCAGCCGGGAACTGTCGCTGGCGCTCGACAACCTCGGCGTCGATTCGGACGAGAGCGTCGGCGCGGTGAACATGCGATTCTGGGGGTCCACCCTCGCCCGCAACGTGCCCGCGGCGCTCGACATTTACGCCGACATTCTGCTGCGCCCGCACCTGCCGGAAGAGGAACTCGAACCGGTTGTCGCGCTGGCGATTCAAGACATTCAGAGCCTCGAAGACGCGCCGCAATCGAAGGTGATGGTGGAACTGCGCAAGCGGTACTACCCGCCGCCGATGAACAAGGACCGGCGCGGCACCGTGGCCGAACTCGAGGCGCTCACCATCGGCGCGGTGCGCGCGGTCCACGCTTCGCGGTTCCGGCCGAACGGAACGATCCTCTCCGTCGCCGGGAACGTCGAGTGGGAACCGCTGAAGGAGCAAGTGGGCCGGTTGTTCGGCGACTGGAAGCCCGGCGCGACCGACGACGCGACCCCGCAACCGCACGTGCCGCAGTCGGCACACATCCACAAAGACACGTCGCAAACGCAGATCGCGCTCGCGTACCCGAGCGTGACGATCACGGACCCGGACTTCTACCACGCGCGCGCCGCGGTGAGCGTGCTGAGCGGGGGCATGAGTTCGCGTCTGTTCACCGAAGTGCGCGAGAAGCGGGGCCTGTGCTACAGCGTGTACGCGACGCACGAATCGCTGAAGACTCAGGGCAGCGTGCTCGCCTACGCCGGCACGCGGGCCGAGCGCGCGCAGGAAACGCTGGACGTGACGCTGAACGAACTGCGCCGCCTCAAGGACGGCATCAGCGACGACGAACTGGACCGCGTGAAAGCCGGGCTGAAGTCATCGCTCATCATGCAGGAAGAATCGACTTCCGCGCGAGCCGGGGCCATCGCCACCGACTGGTACTACCTGAACCGCGTGCGCTCGTTCGACGAGATTCAGGCGATCATCGACGGGCTGACGCCGGCGAAGATTCTCGCGCACTTGGAGCGCCACCCGGTGAAGAACGTAACACTGGTCACGCTCGGCCCGAAACCGCTGGAAGTGAAAGAGTAGGTCGCTCGCGGAGAGAGCGACCACTGGCGCGTGCAATCACTCTTAACTCACTCGCACCGCGAATGGTCGCTCGCGGAGCGAGCGACCTACACTTGAGTCCATCATGACCGAAGAGCACACAGAATCGGTAGCGCGCGAGCCGGACGAGGCCGTGGCGAATTTGGTGTTCGCGTACATCGCGGGCGTGATCGTTGCGCTGACCGCGGCGCTGGCGTGGGTGTTCTGGTTCCGCGGGTACGCTTAAGAGGACAGAAGGCGATGCCGTTCCACTCGCACACGCTGCCCAACGGGCTGCAACTGATCGGGGAAACCAGCCCGGCGGCGCGGTCGGTCGCGGTCGGGTTCTTCGTGCGCACCGGGTCGCGGGACGAAACGCCCGCGGAATCCGGCGTGTCGCACTTCCTCGAACACATGATGTTCAAGGGCACCGAGCGCCGCTCCGCCGAGGACGTGAACCTCGACTTCGACCGCATCGGCGCGAACTACAACGCGTACACGAGCGAAGAGAACACGGTGTACTACGCGGCGCTGCTGCCGGAGTACCTGTCGCAGGGCGTGGACATCCTCGCGGACATCCTGCGCCCCAGCTTGCGCGCCGACGACTTCGACATGGAAAAGAAGGTGATTCTCGAAGAAATCGAGATGTACGAGGACCAGCCCGGATCCGTGGCGTGGGACCGCGCGCGGCGGCTCTACTACGCGAACCACCCGCTCGGCAACTCGGTGCTCGGCACCAAAGAGAGCGTCGGGGCGCTCACGCCCGAGCAGATGCGCGGCTACTTCACCCGCCGCTACGCCGCGAACAACATCGTCGTTTCGGTCGCGGGCAACTTCGACTGGCCGCGGTTCGTGGAACTGATCGCCGCGAAGTGCGCGCACTGGAACACCGACACCGTGGGCCGCAGCCAGCGCACGGAGTGGCGCGGCGAACCGGCGCTACACGTGCTCACGCGCGAGAAGGTGCAACAGGAGTACGCGATGATGATGTGCGGCGGGCCGCCGGCGCACTCGCGCCTGCGGTACGCGGCCGACGCACTCGCGCTGGCGGTCGGCGACGACGGCGGCAGCCGCCTGTACTGGGCGCTGGTCGACCCCGGGCACGCGGACTCGGCCGATTGCAGCTACGTGGAGAACGACGGCAACGGCGCGGTGTACGTCTCGCTGAGCGGCGAGCCGGAAGCGACCGAAGACAACATCGCGCGCGCGCAACAGGTGCTCGCCGAAGTGCAAGCCGGAGGCATCACGGCCGAAGAACTGCACCAAGCGAAGAGCAAGATTCTGTCGCGCGTGGTGCGCGGCAGCGAGCGCCCGATGGGCCGCATGCAGGCCATCGCCGCCGCGTGGACCTACACCGGCGAGTACCGCGACGTGGACACCGAGTTGGCGAACTTCGAGGCGGTCACGCTCGCGGACGTGCGCGCGTACCTCGACGCGTACCCGATCGACAAGCAAACCGTGGTGGCCTTCGGGAAGCTGAAGGAAGTGTGCGGCGTGACCGGCACGCCGGTGTAGCGCCCCGCGGGGCCGGTCGCGCCAACCGTGCGCGACCGGCCCCGCGGGGCGGACCGCGCCTCAGTCCTTCAGCCAATACCGCACGATGCAGTACAGGGCTTGCACGGCGTCTTTGAAGCGGATCTTCTTGCCCTCCTCGTAAGTGCGGCCCGAGTAGCTGATCGGCACCTCGAAGATGCGCCACGGCGGCTGACCCTTGCGCTTCCGTGCGATCTTCGCCGTGACCTCCGGTTCAAACCCGAAGCGGTTGCTCTTCAGGGTGATGCTCTGAATCACCTCGCGCTTGAACACCTTGTAACACGTCTCCATGTCCGTGAGGTTCAGGTTCGTGAACCAGTTGGACAGCATCGTGAGCATCTTGTTGGCGACCGAGTGCCAGTAGTACAGCACGCGGTGGCTCTCGCCGATGAACCGCGACCCGATCACCACGTCGGCCCGGCCGTCGAGGATCGGCTGAATCAGCTTCGGGTACTCCGCCGGGTCGTACTCCCAGTCGGCGTCTTGCACGATCACCAAGTCGCCGGTGCAGTGCTTGAACCCCTCGCGCAGGGCCGCGCCCTTCCCCATGTTCACGGGCTGGTGGAACACGCGGACGTTGTCGTACTGCTTCTGGAGCTGGTCCAGAATCGCGGGCGTGCCGTCGGTCGATTTGTCGTTGACCAGAATCAGCTCTTTGGGGATTTCGACCGCTTGCACGCGGCGCACCAGCTCCGCGACCCAGCGCTCCTCGTTGAACACCGGGATCACCACCGAGAGCTTGAAGCCCGGCGGAATCGGGTAGATGCCGATCTCGCGGCACGCCGACGGGCCGAGGAGCTTGTGGAGAATGTCGACGCGGGCGTTCGGGTCGGCCGCGATCCGGTCGAGGACGGGCTGAAGCAGCGGCCCGAGGTCGTCGGGCGGGGTCGCGGGCTGTTGGTCCGGGGCCAGCGTCATGCCGTGAGTCTCCGTAGGTGGGCGAAGCCGGGTTGACAGATTCGCCCCCGTAACGATAGGGATAGCACGCGTTCGCAATCAACCCCGATCGACCCGACCGCACGGAGGCGGTTTTCGTGAAACCCACACCCGCGGCCCCCGCGCCCGTTCCGCTGTGCGACATTCAGGCACAGTACCGGGCGCTGAAGTCCGAAATCGACGCCGCGGTGCTGCGCGTGCTCGGCTCCGGGCAGGCCATTCTGGGGCCGGAAGTGGCCGCGTTCGAGAAGGAAACGGCGGAGTTCTGCGGCGCGCAGTTCGGCGTCGGCTGCGGCTCGGGCACCGACGCGCTCGTGCTCGCCCTGCGCGCGCTGGGGATCGGCCCCGGCGACGAGGTGATCATCCCGCCGTTCACGTTCTTCGCCACCGCCAGCGCCGTCTGCCGCATCGGGGCCACCCCGGTGTTCGTGGACATCGACCCGCTCACCTTCAACATCGACCCGAACCAGATCGAGGCCAAGATCACGCCGAAGACGCGCGCGATCGTGCCCGTTCACCTGTTCGGCCAGTGCTGCGATATGGACGCCATCTGGGACATCGCCGAAGAGCACAGCCTGTACGTCGTCGAAGACGCGGCGCAATCGTTCGGCAGCGAATACAAGGGTAAGCGGTGCGGCGCACTCGGCGTCGCGGGGTGCCTCAGCTTCTACCCCACGAAGAACCTCGGCGCGCTCGGCGACGCGGGCCTCGTGACCACCAACAGCCCGGACGTGGACAAAAAGCTGCGGGCGCTTCGCGTCCACGGTTCGGAGGTGAAGTATTACCACAAGTACATCGGCTACAACATGCGGTTGGACGCGGTTCACGCCGCGGTGTTGCGCGTGAAACTGCCGCACGTGGCTGCGTGGCTGGACGGGCGCGAAAAGGCCGCGGAGCGCTACGACGCGCTCATCGAAGGGCAAGCGCTGCACGGGTTCCTGCGCCGACCGTTCGCCAAGCCGGACCGCCGGCACACGTTCAACCAGTACGTGGTGCGGGTGCCGCACCAGCACCGCGACGCGCTTGTGAAATACATGAAGGACAGCGGCGTGGGCGTGGAAGTGTACTACCCGCTGAGCCTGCACCAGCAGGAGTGCTTCCAGTTCCTCGGCTACCGCACCGGCGACTTCCCGACCAGCGAGGAAGCCGCATTGAGCGTGCTCGCGCTGCCGATGTTCCCCGAAATCACTGAAGAGCAGCAAGCTCGGGTGATCGACGTGTGCGCCGGCTACCTGCGCCAGACGGTGCGGCGCGCGGCGTAAGGAGCAACGCAAGAAGGCCGCGAGATTCGCCCGCGGCCTTCGAGTGAGCGCGCCGTTAGAGCGGTTCTCGATCGTTCGGAGCGGTTCGTGTCGTGTCGGCACAAACGACTTCGAGCGTCGTGCCACTATTGTGGTGCGACGCTCCGCGTCGCAGTCGCTACACCCAAACGAGAACCGCTCTAGCGCCCGCCCGGCATCGGGACCGGGGGCATCGGCCCGGGGCCGAAGCCGGGCGCGCCGCCCGCGTGCGGGAAGTACGGGTTCACAGGGAAGTTGCCCGTGAGCGGCGGGCCGTAGAACGCGCCGTTGATCGGGGCCGGGGTGAGGAAGTGGCCGTCGTACGGCCAGTACATGTACCACGGGGCCGCTTGGAACGCGGGCAACTTCTGGTGGTGGTTGCCGAGGCCGTTGAACAGCGTGCTCGGCGGCGGCACCGAGTGGCTGCGGATGCCGCTGAACAGCCCCAGCTTGCTGGAGCCGCACGAGCTGCACCCCTTATCGCCGGCCGACGCGAAGTCGGAGCCGGCTACCAGCGCCGCGACCGCGGCGAGCGCGCGAACGTACTTCATCTCGGTGAACCTCTTCCTTGGGGTGTGCGCCCGCGAACGAACGCGGGCGCGGGGTCTCGATGCTCCTCCGGGTGAGCCGCACCGAGCGAACCGAACGACACTCACTTGCCCGCGAGCGGGTTCAGCGCGGGAACCGTTGCGTAGAACACCGCCGATTGCGCGGGATCGCCGATCCCGTTGCACCGCTTAATCGGGTCCGCGTGCGCCGCGGGCGCGGAGCCGCAGCCGTTGCAACCGCCCGCCGCGGGCGAACCGCCGCAGGACTTGCACCCGAACCCGCCGTGCAGCCACTGGTGACCGCGGAACCAGCCGCCGAAGTTCCACGACGCGTGCCAGAACCCGCACGACGTACAACCGGCGCGCCCGCCGAGGCCGTGCCCGTTGAACAGGTACGGGTTCTTGCCGTAGTAGTTCCCGCCGGCCCGCGCGCCCGCGTCGCCGTAGAAGTTCGGGTCGTACCGCAGGTACGCGTCCCACGGGCCGTACGGCGCGAACGGGTAGTAGCCGTAGTACGGGCCGTAGTTGAACAGCGGCCCGTGCTGGTGCAAGTGCGGGAACAGCTTGAAGCAGTAGCCGCCGCACCCGAAGTTCTTAGCGACCGGCGGGTTCGCCGAGGCGGAACTGATCGGAACGGCGAGCAGAATTGGCACCGCCAGTGCGGCGGCGAGCGAGGTGCGAATCATCGGCGCGAGTCCGTGCGGTGCGCCCGCCAAGGGTCGAGGCCCGTCCTCGTCCGTGTCGCGGGCACTCACAGCCTGCCCCGCGAACGGCCGGCACGCCAGCGAAAACGCCGCGTTCGCACCGCGGCCCGCGCGCCGTTCGCACGCAAGACGCGCACAACCGCGCCCGGTTCAGCGGACCACGCAACCGGCACGGTCGCGGAGCGCCGCCAATTCGTCGGCACTGACACAGTGCGAACCGATGCCGTGCGCGGCGGGTACCGGGCCGTGGCAGTCGCTCCCGCCGCTCACCGCGAGGCCGAACCGCGCCGCGGTCGCGCGCCAGCGCGAAGCCAGAGACGATTTCGGCCACCGGTACGCGGCTTCCAGCCCGCCGAGGCCCGCCGCCACCAGTTCGCCGAGGTGCGCGTCGGACAGGTCGTCCGGCGGGTGGGCGAGTGCCGCCACCCCGCCCGCGGCCCGCACCAGTCGTATCGCTTCGGCGATCGGGAGCAGTTCTTTCGGTTGCGCGCCCGCACGTGCCGGCCCGACGAACCGGCGAAACGCTTCGTGAACGGTTGCGGCGTGTCCGCACGCGACCAGCAGCGCCGCGACGTGCCGCCGCCCGGCGCTGTGCGTCCCGCGCTCGACGAGTTCGGCGCGATCCGCGGGGAGCACCAACCCGCGGGCGCGCAGGACCGACACGAACGAATAGTAGCGCTCGCGGCGCGCGGCGCACAGCCGCGCGAGCGCGGCGTTCAGCTCGTCGTGGTCGTCGCGCACGAAGTAGCCGAGCAGGTGGAACTCGCGGCCGGCGAACGCGGTGCTGATTTCGACCGCGGGCACCACCTCGACGCCGGAACCGCGCGCCGCCTCGCGCGCTTCCGGCACGCCCGCGAGCGTGTCGTGATCGGTCAGCGCCACCGCGCAGAGCCGCGCGGCGCGCGCCCGCGCGACGACTTGCGATGGGGTGAACGCGCCGTCGCTCGCGGTGGAGTGCGTGTGCAGGTCGGCGCGCGGCGGCGGACCGAGCGCCGCGAGGGTGCCACACAACCGCGTAAACGGGGAGCGCTTCGGCACGAAGGTCACGCGGGCGCGGGTTCGGCTTTCGGCGCGGCCGGGCGCGACTTGGCGATGCGGTCCAGTACACCGTTCACGAACGCCGGCGACTCTGCGGACCCGTAGCGGCGCGACAACTCGATCGCCTCGTTGATGACCACTTCCAGCGGCTGCGGGTTCGGGTCGAAGGACAGTTCGTAGGCCCCGAGGCGCAGCACGTTGCGGTCCACTGGCATCATCCGCGAGAGCCGCCAGTTGGTCGCGGCCCCGGTGAGGAGCGGGTCGATTTCGGCGCGGCGCGCGACCACGCCGTCGAACAGCGCGAGGCAGTAGGCGACCATGTCGGCGTCCGCGAGCAGGCGCTCACGCGCGAACCGCTCGGCCGCGGGGCGCGGAACCGGGTTGGGGTTCTGGTCCCACTGGAACAGCAGTTGGAGCGCGACCTCGCGGGCGCGGGAACGACGGGCCATAGGGTTTCGCGTCGGAGAAGGCGAGTACGGGCACAATCAGTTTAGGGCGCGAAACGAAAGCGGCCCGCCGGTTGGAGCCGGCGGGCCGCGGGAATGTCACTTCAGGGCAAGGCTCACTTCAGTTCGACGTTCCAGTAGGCGTTGTCGATGAACGACTGCCACGACTGGTACTTCTTCTGCGACAGCTTCATGTTCAGCAGCGGGCTGCGCTTCGGCTTCTCCGGCTTGCGGATCAGCGTCATGTTCGCCTGCCGCGGGGTGCGCCCGCCCTTGCGCACGTTGCAATCGACGCACGCGCACACGATGTTGTCCCACGTGGTGCCGCCGCCTTGGCTCCGTGGGATCACGTGGTCCAGCGACAGTTCCGTGGTCGGGAACCGCTTCCCGCAGTACTGGCACTGGTTGTGGTCGCGGGCGAAGATGTTGCGCCGGTTGAACTTCACGGTCTGCTTCGGCAACTTGTCGTAGCTCAACAAGCGGATCACCCGCGGCGACAAGATTTCCGACGTGGGAGTGCGCACCCAATCGTCGTCCTCTTGGCGGAAGTGCGCGGCCCGGAACGCGCTCAGTTCGGCCCACGACGCGAAGTCGTAGGTGGCGAACTGCCCGTCCTCTTGGCTCACAACTTCCGCGAGGTCCTTGCACAACAGGCAGAACGCCCGGCGCACGGAAATCACGTGGACGGCGACGAACGTCTTGTTGAGAACCAAGACGCTCGACTCGAGCGCCGAGTGGCAGCCGGCGGTCATAGCGGTGCGGCCTTTCTCAATGGGGAGTGTCGCCCGTCCGGCGGGGTGCCGAACGGTTCGCTCGTCGAAAGGAGAGGCGCGGAAGTGACAGCAGGTTCGATCACAACGCAATCATAACGCGAAGTTTTTGCCCTTCGCAAGTGGCCGCGGGCCACATTCGGACCGAGATTCGCGCCACCTTCACGGACTTTTCGGTACGGCCGGACCGGAGACGGGAGCGCGACGGAACCCCGTTCGCCGCGCCGACGGGGCGACGTGAACGAACCGGAGGGCCGCACTAGGCCGCGAGCGAATCGCCGTCGTCGCCGGCCACGTAGCGGTGCGCGCCCGCGACGCCGCGCTTCGAGGTGCGGACGAACTCCACCAACTCTCGGATCGCCGGGAAGTGGCCCAACTCGGCTTCGATGCGGTCCACCGCCGCCGAGAGCAGCAGCGCCGGCCGAGTCAGGTAAATGATCTTGAACGCGGCGCGGATCGCCACGCGCTCGGCCGGAGCGATCCCGGCGCGCTTCATGCCCACGAGGTTCAACCCGCGCACGTGGTTCACGTTCTGCATCACCCAGAACGGCGGGATGTCTTTCGTGCTGGCGGAGGTGCCGCTGAGCAGCGCGAGCCGCCCGACGCGGCAGAACTGGTGAACGGCCGAGTTGCCGCTGATGAGCGCGCGGTCGCCCACCACGACGTGCCCGCCGAGAAGCGCGCCGTTGGCGAGAATCACGTCGCTGCCCACCACGCAATCGTGGGCGATGTGCGCGCCGGCCATGAACAGGCACCGGTCGCCGATCTTCGTGGTGCCGGTGCCCGGCCCGACGCCGACCGGCATGCCGCGGTGCACGGTGACGTGTTCGCGGAAGGTGTTCCCGTCGCCGATCTCGACGGTCGTCGGCTCGCCCTTGTAACCGAGGTGCTGCGGATCGCCGCCGAGGACCGCGCCGCTGTGAATCCGATTATTCGCGCCGAGCGTGAGCGGCCCGATCAGGTGCGCGCGGGCCGCGATCGTGGTGCCGGGGCCGACCGTCACCGCCCCTTCGAGCACCGCGAAGGGACCGACGGTTACGTCCGGCGCGAGCCGGGCTTCGGGCGAAATCACGGCCGTGGAGTGAACGTGCGGCATGGCGGAGCCCTCTTCGACTTCGCCCCACTTACCGCGCCGCGCCGATTCGCACCAGACCAACTCTTGGGAGTTCCAAGTGCCCGTGTTCCAGTGTTCCAAGTTGAAGCCCGTGGAACTTCTGGAACTCGGAACGTGGAACCGCCGAAGGGCGCGCGAATTTCGCGCGAAGTGCGCGGCGGTCGCTTGCGTTCGGCGCGCCCCGCGGTTCTACTGTGGTTCGCCTCTCGACCGGTTCGCCGGCGCTCACGACGGATCGGCCCCACATCGCCGCGGAGGCGGCACATGACCGTGGCACCGGACTTCTTCGAGACCGAACCGCGCAACTGGCGCGCCCGCTTGGCGCTCAGCGTGGAGGTGGTGCGCGAACTGAGCCGGGCCACCGACCCGCAAGAGATGTACAAGGTGTTCGCGCGGCGCATGGCGCAACTGTTCCCGGTGTCGCGGCACCTCACGGTGTCGCGCCGCGGGCTGAGCGCGCCGGAGTTCCGCGTCGCGCGGTTCAGCCAGTGGGCCGACCCCGCGAACCCGTGGAAGGAGTCGCACCGGCTCCCGGTTCACAGCGGCGGGTTGCTCGCCGAACTGCTCTACGCCGACCAACCGCGCATCATCGACGGCCTCGTGCTCGACGCCGACGACCCCGCGGCGGAGTACCTCGCGGGGCAGAAGTGCCTGCTCGCCATCCCGCACTTCGAGAACGGGGCGGCCCAAACCGCGCTCGTGCTCACCCGCGACGACACCGAAACGTTCCCCCGCGACCGCGTCGCGGACCTCGTGCTGCTGAGCAACCTGTTCGCGCGGGCCACGCAAACCGTGGTGCTGTCGCAAAAGGTGAAGGAAGCGTACGACGGCCTCGACTACGAACTGCGGTCGATCGCGGACATTCAGCGGTCGCTGCTTCCGGCGAAGTACCCGAAGGTGCCGGGGCTGGACCTCGCGGTCCACTACCGCACCGCGGCGCGCGCCGGCGGCGACTACTACGACTTCTTCCCCCTTCCGAACGACCGACTCGGCGTGCTCATCGCCGACGCGAGCGGGCACGGCGCGCCGGCGGCGGTGCTGATGGCGGTGGTTCACAGCATCGCGCACACGCGGCCCGACCCGCCCCTGCGCCCCGGCGAGTTCCTCACCTTCCTGAACGCGCACCTGACGCGCCGCTACACGCGCCCCACCGGCAGCTTCGTGACCGCGTTCTACGCGGTGTTCGACCCGCAGAACGCGACGCTCACGTACGCGAGTGCCGGCCACAACCCGCCGCGGTTGCTGCGCGCCGCCGACGGCTTCAAGATGGCGCTGAACCGCGCGCAGAAACTGCCGCTGGGCATCAAGCCGGACGAAACGTACTTGGAGCAAACGGTTCCGCTTCTGCCCGGCGATCAAGTGGTGTTCTTCACCGACGGCGTGATCGAGGCCGTGAACACCGACGGCGACATGTTCGGTTCGGCCCGTATCGACGAAGAACTGGAAACGTGCCTGCCCACGGCCGACGGGCTGCTGAAGGCGCTGTTGGCGTCGCACTCGCTGTTCACCGAGGGCACCGCGCTGGCCGACGACTGCACGCTCGTGGTGGTGAAGCGGGCGTGAGGGCCGTTCTCGTTCTGGTCTTATCGCGGCACGGCGCTCCGCGTCGTGAAACCTGAGCAACACGAATCGCGGATACCAACGTGCGAAGTGGTGCGCGCCCGCGACGCGGAGCGTCGCACCACGGTAACGCCGCGCCCTCAGTTCACCACGTTCCGCAGCGGCTCGCCGAGCAGCGCGCGGCGGCACGCTTCCGCGCCCTTCACGCGCATGTCGTGCAGCCCCTGCTCGGCGTAGAACGCGGAGTGCGGGTTCAGAATCACGCGGTCGTGGCACGGGTCGTTCGGGTCGCGCCACGCGGCCACCAGCGGGTGATCGGCCGGCGGCGGCTCCACCGGCAGCACGTCGATGCCCGCGCCGGCCAGTTGGCCGCTGCGGATCGCCGCCGGAATCGCGGTCGCGTCCACCACCGCGCCGCGGGCCGTGTTCACGAGGTACGAACCGTTCGGCATCAGGCCGATGCGCCGCGCGTCGATCAGGTTCCGCGTCTCTTCGGTCAGTGGGCAGTGGGCGCTCAGCACGAACGCCTGCTTGCACAAGTCGTCGAGCTTCTCGACGCGCCGAACGCCGAGCGCCTTATCGGTGCCGTCGACCAGATACGGGTCGTAAAACGCGACGTCCATCCCGAGCGCCTTCGCGCGAAGGGCGGCGGCGGTGCCGATGCGCCCGAGCCCGACGCACCCGAACACGCGGCCGCGGAGCCGCACCAGCGGGACCACCTGCATGTAGCTCCAGTCGCCCGCGCCGCGCTGCATCCGGTTGTTCAAGAAGTTCACCCCGCGGGCGAGCGACAGCATCAGCGCGATGGCGGAGTCCGCGACCTCTTCGGTGCCGTAGTCCGGCACGTTCCCGACCGGGATGCCGCGCTCGCGCGCGAACCGCCAGTCCACGTTGTCGTAGCCCACCCCGCACCGCACGATCAGTTTGCAGTTCGTGAGCGCCGAGATGGTGGCGCGCGAGATGGAAATGTTGTGATACAGCATGAGCGCGTCGGCCGATTCCACGTTCCCGCGCAGGTCGGCTTCGCTGTGCGCGTTCAGGGCGACCACGTCCGCGATGTCGCCCAGAATGTCGCGCTCGGCGGTGAGTTGGTCGGCCACAAAGTCGGCAATCACGACACGGAACCGCGGCATCGGCGCACCCGAGTGGAGAGGAGGTTGACGCTTGCGTTCTATGCGCTCACGGGCGCACGTCCAAGCACACCACCTTCTCTTCGTCGCGCAGGAACAGCCGGCCGCCGACGAGCGCGGGCGTGGCCCAGTTGTTCTTGCCGGTCAGTACGCCGGGCACGCGGCCCACCACCTTGCACTCTTTCGGGTCGGCGCGCACCAAGCACAGCTCGCCCGCGTCGCGCTGCACAATCAGGTACTCGCCCGCGAGGATCAGCGCCCCCTGCCCGATCTTCCGCTCCTCCCAGTCTTCGACCGGCGCGCCGGTGGCGAGTTCGATGCACTTCAGGCCGTTGCCGCCGCGCAAGCCGTCGATGCCGAACAGGTGCTTGTCCTTGTACACCGGCGTCGCGATGTGCGCTTCGAACCCGCTGCGGCGGCGCGAGTACACCGGTTTCAACTTCACCGCGTCGCCGACCTTCTCCGCTCGCACGAGCGCACAGCCGCTACCGTACGAAGCCGAAATGAACACGTACTCGTTATCCACCACGACCGGGGTCGCGATGTTCCCCCCGAACTGCGTTTCGAACTTGAACGTGTCTGTAATGGTGCCGTCGGTGGGGCGCACCGCGAGCAGCGCGTCACCCAAGAGCGCGAACACCGTGTCTTGCCCGCCGACCGACGCGACCACCGCGGAGCTGTAACCGGGCGGGTGCGACCCGCTCTTCCACTTCGGTTCGCCCGTCTGCGCGTCGAACGCGACCACCGCCGCGCCCTTCGCGCCCGGCATCACGATCACAAGGCCGTTGGAAACGAGGGGCGAACCGGCGAAGCCCCACGTCGGCAGCGGCGCCGCGAACTCCTGTCGCAGGTCGTGTTTCCAGCGCAGTTGCGGTTCGCCGTCCACCACTTCCAGAGCGTGAACGAGACCCGCGCCGCCCACGGTGAAGACCCAGTTCCCGACCACGGTCGGCGTGGCCCGCGGGCCGATGGCGAACGTGCGATCCCCCCCCGCGGGGCCGGACTCGTAGGCGAACTCCCACACCGGTTTGCCGCTCTCGGCGTCGAGGCACAGCACGCGCTCGCCGTCGCCGTGTTTGTCTTGCACGTACACCCTACCGCCGACCACCGCGCACGAGCCGTAGCCGCCGCCGACCGGGGCGCGCCACTGCTGTTTCGGCGGGTTCGCGTCCCAGTCGGTACGGAACGGCTGAGCGGGCGCGACGCCCTTGCGCGCCGCCCCGCGCCATTCGGGCGAACCGCTCGCGGCGTCCGGCGGGGCGTCGTTCTTGAGCGCCGCGGCCGCGGCCCGCGACTGCTCCTCGGCGCTCGCGGTGTCCTTGCTGAACAGCGACATCACCCACGGCGACCGCGACGCGACGAACCCGCCGATCGCCAGAACGAGCAGCAGCCCGACCACGAGCAACACCGAACGCGGTTTCATGTGAGTTTCCGAGAGGTGATTCTGGCAAACGGCCGGTACTTCCCCGACAAGCACCGGCCGGCTCGCGCCGGCCGTTCGCCCAAGAAGCGATTGAACTGTAGAGCGCGAAGCGCCTCAGCGCCCGGCGACCGCGTGCAGCGCTTCGGCCCCGGCGCGAATCGCGCGCGCGATGTGTTCGTCGGTCATCGCGCCGCAGGTGAAGGCGGCCTCGAACTGGCTGCACGGCATGTACACGCCGCGGTCCATCAGTTCCCAGAAGAACCGGCCGAACCGCGGCACGTCGCACGCCTTCGCGGTGTCGAGGTCGGTGACCGGTGTGCCGGTGAAGAACAGCGTCCACATGCTGCCGACGCGGTTGAACTGCACCGGCACGCCGGCTTCGCCCGCGGCCTTCAGCCAGCCTTCGCCGATGCGGGCGCTCTGCGCGTCGAGCCGGTCGTAGGGCGGGTTCTCTTTGAGTTCCGAAAGCGTCGCGATGCCGGCGGCCATCGCCACCGGGTTGCCGCTGAGCGTCCCGGCTTGGAACACCGGCCCCGCGGGCATCACCTTGCGCATGATGTCGGCGCGCCCGCCGTACGCGCCGACCGGGTAGCCGCCGCCGATGATTTTGCCGTAACACGAGACGTCCGGCGCGTCGCCGAGCAGCACTTGCGCGCCGCCGTAGCTGAGCCGGAACCCGGTCATCACTTCGTCGTAAATGAGCACCGCGCCGTGCTCCTGCGTGAGCGCCCGGAGCGCGCGCCGGAACTCGGCCGACGGCGGGACGAGGCCCATGTTGCCGACGACCGGTTCGAGGATGACGCCCGCGATCTTGTCGCCCTTCGCCGCGAACAGTTCGGCGAGCGCCGCGGTGTCGTTGTACCGCAGCACGACGGTGTCGCTCGTACAGCCGACCGGCACGCCGGGGCTGTTCGGCACGCCGTGCGTCAGCGCGCTACTGCCGGCGGACACGAGCAGCGAATCGACGTGCCCGTGGTAGCAGCCGGCGAACTTCACGATCAGGTCGCGCCCGGTGAACCCGCGGGCGAGCCGGATCGCGCTCATCGTCGCTTCGGTGCCGCTGGACACGAACCGCACCATCTCGACCGACGGCACGGCTTCGATCACCAGTTCCGCGAGTTGCGTTTCGAGTTCGCACGGCGCGCCGTAGCTGGAGCCGTTCTGGAGCGCCGCGACGGCGGCCCCCACCACGCGCGGGTGGCAGTGGCCGAGGATCATCGGCCCCCACGAGCCGATGAAATCGAGGTACTCGTGGCCGTCGAGGTCGTAGAGGAACGGGCCGCTCGCGCGCGCGATGAAGAGCGGACTGCCGCCGACGCCGCCGAACGCCCGGGCCGGGCTGTTCACGCCGCCGGGGATCGCGCGCTTGGCCCGCTCGAACGCCGCCGCGCTCTTCGCGCGCGAAACTGCTGTGTGGGTCATTCGTGGAAACGTGTGGGGTGAGTTACGGCTGAACCAGTTTGGCCGCGGCCGTGGCGCGGGCCAGTTCCTTCTGCACCGCGGGGTCGGTGTCGTCGTCGTACAGCTCTTGCACCTCGCGCAGCGCGTTGCGCGCGTCGCGGCGGTCGGCCTTGCGCTCGGGGTCGTCCTTCAACTCCTCGGCCCGTTTCGCGGCGGCCGACACCGCGTCCGCCACCAGCTTCAGCCGCGCCTTGCCCGCGTCCGCCGGGGGCGGCCCGGTGCCGGCGCGCTGTTGCGTGGCGATGAGGTAGAACGTGCGGCGGTCGGGGTCTTTCTCGGTGAGCGCGATCAGCGTCTCGCAGGTGCTGCTCGCGCGGCCGAGGTCGCCGAACTCCCGGAACCGCAGCGCGCGCACCGCGAGCGCTTCCGGGTTGCCCGCGTCGCCCTTCAGCGGGGTTTCGTAGAGCCGCGCGTCGGCGATCTTCTTGCGCAGCCGGGCCACTTCGGTTTTCACCGCGCCGAGGTCCGCGGCGCGCTTCTCGGCGAGCCAGCCCCAGCGGGCCTTCGCCAGTTGCTCGCCCGCGGCGTATTGCAGTTTGGCCTCTTCGGGGAAGCGCAGTTTCGCCTTCGCCCACTGCGCTTCGGCCGTTTCGAGCTGCCCGGCGGCTTCGGCGCTGAGCGCGAGCCACGCCGCGGTGTAGGCTTCGGGGTCGTCGTTCTCGTCGGGCTTGTCGCGCTTCGCGGCGAACCGGTTCGCCAGTTGGCGCGCGCGCGCGCGGACGGTCGCTTCGCGGAACGCGCGCGCGGCCTGCGCCACGCGCGGGTCGGCGAAGTCGCGCTTGTCGCCGAGCGCGTCGAGGAACTTGGCCGCGGCCTCGGCCCGGTCGTCCGGTGCGGCCCTTTCGATCTCGGCGAACAGCTTGTCCGGGGACGGCGGCTTGAGCGCGAGCCACGCGCCGAACCCGATGGCGAGCAGCACCGCGACGAGGCCCGCGGCCTTCACCCACGTCTGTTCGAGTAGCGGGACGGCCTTCTTCTTTTTCGCCTTCTTCTTGGTGCCGCGCAGCGCGCGGGCGGCCTCTTTGTCTTCGGCGTCCATTCTGCCGCCGTCGGCGTTCAGCTTCTTCGCACCGCGGCCCTCGGCGGCGGCCAGCCCGGCGCTCTTGCGCGCGAAGGCGTCCTCCTCGATCTCGTGCAGGAACCGGGCCACCCACGCGGCGTCGATGGGCCGCGCGGTCGTCTCCTTTTCGAGCAACTGGTTGATGAGAGCTTCGAATTTGGTGGGCAGGTCCGGCACGAACTTGCCGATCCGCGGCGGCTTCTCGTTCACGTGCTTCAGGAACATGTCGACGGTGGTTTCCGCGACGAACGGCTTGCGGCCGCTGAGCAGTTCGAACAGCACGATGCCGAGCGAGTACAGGTCCGATTTGTTGCTCAGGTTGCGGTCGCCCTTGCACTGTTCGGGGCTCATGTACGCGGCGGTCCCGATGGTGCTGTTCGCCCCGGTGAGCGCGGTCACGTCGGTGTCTTTGGCGATGCCGAAGTCCGTGAGTTTGAGCTGGCCGTCCTTAGTAATCATCAGGTTCGAGGGCTTCAGGTCGCGGTGGATGATGCCCTTGTCGTGCGCGTACTGGAGCGCCTCGCACAACTGCTTGCCGTAGACGGCCACCTCCTCCCACGAGAGCTTGCCGCGGCGCGCGAGGACGCGGTCGAGCGCCTCGCCGTCGATGAACTCCATCGCGATGTACGGGTTCGACTTGTTGATCTTGCCGTGCGCGATGAGCCGCACGATGTGCGGGTGCTTGAGCTGTTTGAGGATGTTGGCCTCGCGCTCGAAGCGGGCCATCGCGCCCTCGTTGCCGAGCAGCCCGAGGGCGACGACCTTGAGCGCGATCGGAATGACCTTGTCTTCGGACCGCTGGAACTTGGCCCGGTACACGGTGCCCATGGCCCCGCTGCCGAGTTCCTTTTCGATCTCGAACGGGCCGATCTTCTGCCCGACCAACATGGTTCCGCTCTCCCGGCCCCGGGGGCACAACGGTGCTATTGTACCCGCGGCCGGGCGCGAAAGTAGACGCCTTATCGTGGCACGACGCTCCGCGTCGTGAAAACCTCCACGAGAGAATCTGCGCGGACCAAATGGGGGCGAGTTCACGAGTGCGACGCGGAGCGTCGCACCACGATCAGGCACGATTCGGTCACTTCACTTCCGCGGTGCCGGCCTTCTTGCCGTTCTCCACGAACTCCACCTTCTTCACGCCCGCCTTCGGCACGCTCACGATCAGCGGACTGGCGAACGTCGCGGTGCCGCCGGCCTCGTCGGTCGTTTTGTACTTCACGGTCAGCGTGCCGTCGGCCAGCGTCGCGCCCTCCACTTCGTACTTCGTGATGAAGTTGCCGCGCTTGACGGTCGCCACTACCAGCGACTTCTCGAACGCGCCCTTCGGTACCACGTTCGGCTTCTTGCCCATCGTGAACGCGACCCCGAACACCTTGTCGAACGCCTCGGCGCTGGTGAGCGCGAGGAACGACGGGTTGTCCTTCAGCCCCGCGTTGTTCTTCTCGAAGTGCCCGCTGTGAACGAGGAACTCCACCTTCGCCCCCTTCGGCTCGTCGGCGGACGCGCCGGCGGCGAGAGCGAAACAACCTGCAAACAGTGCGGCGCGAAGCATCGTTGAGCCTCAGAGGGAACAAGGAGCGTTGAGCGGAGGCCCCGAAGGGGCCCCGCGGCAAATTAGTTCGGCAGCGGGTTCGGGGCTTGGAACGTTTCGGGCGGTTCGTTCTTCGCCACGATCACCACGCCCTGCTCCGTCACCACGAACCCGCGGCGGCGGTCGAACTCGGGGTCGTAGCCGAGCACCGTGTACGGCGGCAACTTGACCTCCTTGTCGATGATCGCGCGGCGCACGCGGCAGTACCGCCCCACGTCGACGCCCTCCAACAGGAGCGAGTCTTCGACCACCGCGTAGCTGTTCACGCGGGTGCGCGGCGAGAGGATGCTGCGCCGCACGTGCCCGCCGGACACGATGCTGCCGGCGCACACGATGCTGTCCAGCGCCTCGCCGCGCCGCGCGTGCCCGGGCGCGCCTTCGCCGGTGAACACGAACTTCGCGGGCGGCAGTTGCGGTTGCTGCGTGCGGATCGGCCAGTTCGCGTCGTACAGGTTCAGCACCGGTTCCACGGAGATCAGGTCCATGTTCGCCTGATAGTAGGCGTCGAGCGTGCCGACGTCGCGCCAGTACGGGATCGCCTTGCGGTTCTCGTCGCGGAACCGGTGCGCGAACACCTTCTGCCCGGCCTCGATCATGTGCGGGATGATGTTCTTGCCGAAGTCGTGCGCGCTGCCCGGGGCGGCGGCGTCGCGGCACAGTTGCTCGAACAGCAGTTGCGCGTTGAACACGTAAATGCCCATCGAGCCGAGCGCGTGGTGCGGGTCGCCGGGCATCGGGTCGGCGGTCTTCGGCTTCTCGACGAAGTTCACCACGCGGTCGTCGGCCGCGGTCTGCATGATGCCGAAGTGCCGCACGTCGGCGAGCGGAACGGGGATGCACCCGACGGTGGCGTCCGCGCCGCGCTCGCGGTGCGCGCGGATCATGCGCCCGTAGTCCATCTTGTAAATGTGGTCGCCGGCCAGAATCATCACCTGATCGACGTTCTCGCGCTCCAGCGAGTAGATGTTCTGGTAGATCGCGTCCGCGGTGCCCTGATACCACGTTTCGTCGATGCGCTGCTGCGGCGGCAGCACCTCCACCGCGTCGCCCATTTCCGAGCTGAGGAAGTTCCAGCCGTAGCGAATGTGGCGGTCCAAACTGCGCGACTTGTACTGCGTGAGGACTAAAACGCGGCGCAAGCCGCTGTTAATGCAGTTGGAGAGGGTGAAGTCGATGATGCGGTACAGGCCACCGAACGGAACCGCCGGTTTCGCGCGGTCGCGGGTGAGCGGTTCGAGCCGCGTCCCCTTCCCGCCCGCGAGAATGACCGTGATTACGCCGCGCATGTTGTTCGAGTGTTCGGTGGTCGGTGGTCAGTGATCAGTAGACAAAGAGCGCGGGTGAAATGCAAGCGGTGAAGCGCACACTTCGCCCCCGTTCTCTTCTGCCGACCGACCACTGACCACTAACCGCCACCGACTGGCTCTAGCGGCCCAGCGGCTTCTCGAACGCGATGAGGTTGTCGTTGCGGGCCGCGTCCCAGTGGATGCCGACGATGTTGTAGCCCAGTTCGATGGCGAGGTGGAGCATCGGGCGGTGCGCGTTGTGGCACTCGAGGCGGATGAACCCGTAGCCCTGTTGGGCGGCCCAACTTTGGGCGGCTTCCATGAGTTGCGAACCGATCCCGGAGCGGCGGAACTCGGGCTGCACGCCGTAGAACCACGCGTAGAACGTGTTCGGCTTGTACTCGAACCCGAGGAAGAACCCCGCGGGCTTGTCCTTCACTCGCGCGACCAGTTGCAGCACGTTGTGCCGGCCGAGGAACCGCCGCTGGAACGCCTCGATGGGTTTCGTCGGTCGGAAGATGCGGTTGTACATCTCCACAATCAGCGGCAACTCGTCCGGCCCGACCACGTCGATGATCGCGTCCGCCATCGCAACTCCAAAGTGAGAAGTGGAGAGTGGGCGGTGGGCGGACAGAAGCGGACAAGCGCCAGCTTCCGACCGTCCACTGCCCACTGCCCACTGACCACTAATTCGGACGGTACAGCCCGCCGATGATCTCGTCCCACGCGGGCACGTTCCAGTTGGCGATCAGGTCGCGCAGGGCTTCGGTCGCCACGTCCTCTTCTTCCGCGCCGACCGGTTGCAGAGCGTCTTCGTCTTCGTAGGGAGCGTCTTCGGCGGCTTCACCGGCGGCGTCCGCGAACGCCTCGTCGTCGCTCGCTTCCGCGCCGTCGGCCGTTTCGCTCACTTCGTCTTCGTCCGGTTCGGCCGCGTCGTCGTCCGGCCCGGTGGCGACCGGTTCGGTGCCCTCCGCCGGCGCGCCCTTGCGGCGGCGACGGCGGCGGCGGCGCTGGCGCTTGCCGGGTTCGCCGTCGGCCGCGGGGATCGGTTCGCCGGTGGCGTTGGGGTTGTCGTCGGGTTGCGCGTCCGGGGTTTCGTCCGCGACCAGTTCCGGTTCGCCCGCGCCGAACGCGTCGTCTTCCGCGCGCGGGTCGCCGTGGTGCGGTTCGACCGCTTCGGCGTCCACGATGCGCTCCACCATGTCCGGTGGCGGTGCCGGGTGCGGGTCGGACTTGCTCACGCCCAGTTCGCGGGCGAGGTCGTCCCAGTCGTCGTTGCCGGATGCGGGTGAACTCATGGCGGGTGCGGCCGAATGTGAGGTTCGTTCCCGGTCATCTTAGCGACCGGCGAGCGAAACGCCACGCGGTCCGCGGGCGAGACTCACCTCGATCACGCGGTCGGCGGCGTCCGCACCGTACCCCTCCGCGAGCGCCTCCGCCGGGTCGCCTTCGGGCAGTTCGTCGCGCGGCACGAGGAACACGTCGTCGGGCCAGTTCGCGGCGCGCGCGAGGTGTTCGGAGAGCGTGCCCCACGAATCCGCGGGCAGCGGCAGACCGGGTAGCAGTCTGGCGAACAGCGAAGAGACCGCCGCTTCGAGCGCTTCCCGCGGCGGCAGAACGTAAAAGGTCGCCATCACATCGCCCTCGTGGTTGAGGGCTTCATCGGCCGCGCGCGTTACGTGGGCCGATGGGAACGGTTCGCGCGAATGTGCCGCGCGTCCGGGCGCGCGGCGCAACCGTTACAGCTTACCACGCGAGGACGCGGCACGCTTGCCCGAGCGCGAACCCGGTGCCGCTCAGGAGCACCATCGCGCCCGCGAGTCGTTGCCCTTCCCGTCGGTAGCCTTCGAACTCTTCTGGTGACGCGCACGCGCGCCACTTCCAGTGAACCCACGACACGTACGCGAACAGCCCGCACGCGCCGAGCCACAGCGTGCCTTTCGCGATCACGAGCGCGAGCCACGTGTCGCCGGCCGCTTCCCACTTCAGCCCGGCGAGCGCGAACCCGGACAGCCCGCACACGAGCAGCCCGGCGCTCACGAAGTACCGCATGTTGTGCGCGAGGTGGGTGCTGAAGTGCTCGTAGTCGGCGCGCCGCGGGAAGAACCCGAGCGCCTTGCCGTCCACCACGAGCGTGCGGTAGAAGATCGCACCGAACCACGCCGCGGCGGAAAGACCGTGAACCCACACGAGAGCCAGTTCGAGGAGCCGCTGAGACATGGCGAACCTCCGATGTGCTCACAGAACACACCGAGAGAATTCGCCCCGCGGCAACCGGGAAACCGCGCTCACGCGCGCAATCGCATCAACACCAGCATCGGCCAACCGACGTACTTTTCGGCCCGCGGCACACGCGCCGCGAGCGCCGCGTCCGGGGCGTGTTCGCTCAGATCGTCGATGCGGAAGCCGGCGCGAAGCGCGGCCAAAACGAACCCGCTCACCGAGTGCGGGTAGCTACCGGGCGCGACGAGTTCGCCGCTCGCGGGGTCGGTGAACCGCGCGTGCGCGCCGCGCAGGAACATCGCGGGGTGCATCGCCGACACGACGGCGCGCCCGCCGGGTTTCAACACGCGCCGCGCCTCTGCGAAGAACGGTGCCAATTCGCGCAGGTGTTCGAGCACGAGGCCGCTCACGACGAAGTCGAACGCGCCCGCGGCGAACGGAAGCGGCGCGTGCAGGTCGTGCGCGACGAATGCGACGCCCTCCGCGCCCGGCTTCGCGCGGGCCTCGGCGAGCATCCCTTCCGAGAAATCGACCGCGGTCACGGTCGCGCCCGCACCCGCGAGTCGTACCGCGTGCCGCCCGGTGCCGCAGCCCAAATCGAGTACCGCGAGGCCCCGCGCGTCACCGATTGCGGCGGGCGCGTGTTCCTCTTCGAGCGCGACCAACGGGTTCGCGTCGCGGTCGTACACCGCGGCCCAGCGGTCGTAACCGCCGCGCACGCCCGGTTCCATGCATCCTCCCGCACAAGCAGACTTCGGGCGCGGGAGTAGACACGGACCGCGTGCCCCGAGTTCGGGTGCGGATCAGTTCAAAGCGCGCCGCAGCGCCTCCATCCCCAACTCCACCACCTGTGTCGCCTTCAGTTGCCACAGCACCGGGTTCAGCAGTTCCAGCGACACGCCGCCGGTGTAGCCAATCGCCTTCAACCGCTGCACGATCGGTTCGAGACGAAAGTCGCCTTCGCCCGGCAGCACGCGGTCGGAATCGGTCATCAGCTCCCGCGGCACCCCGGCCACGTCGCAGAGTTGAACGTGAAACACGTTCGCGGTCGTCAGGCGCTCCAAGTCTTCGTGCTTACTCGGCCCCTTGTAGAAGTGGAACGCATCGAGGCACACGCCGGCGTTCGGTTCGCGGCACTGCTCCACGAGCGTGATCGCGGTATCGAGGCACGAACAGAACGCATCGGTTCCGCGAAACTCCAGCGCGAGCCGCACGCCGAACCCGGCCGCCCACTGCGCCGCCTGTGCGAGAGAGGTAACGGCGCGCCCGAGCGCGGTCGCGTCCGGGGTGGTGGCGAAGTCGGCCGCGAGCAGCAGCGTGCGAATGCCGAACGTTTGGCACAGGTCGAGCCGGCGCTTGAAGTGCTCGAAGTGCGCCTTGCGCGCGTCGCCCTGCGAGAGCAGCAACCCGCCCTGATACGCCGCGGCCACGAGCGCAATGCCGCGATCCGCGAGCGCCTTCTTGGTGTCCGGCGCGCTCACGTCTTGCAGGTGCTTTTCGAGCTTGGTGAGCCACACTTCGAGCGCGGTGCAGCCGCCCGCGGGGTAGTCGGTGGCGTCGTCGGCGAACGTGCCGCTCATCGTGGTCGCTTGCGAGATGCACGGGATCATGCGCGGTGCCGGTGGGGAATGTGGGATCGCGTGTAATGTACCGCACGCGCGGGTTCGTACAACACCGGCAGCACCTTCCACACCTTCGGGAACACGCGATGGCTTCGCACACGCTCGCAGCTCGACTCGCCACCTACGCCGACGGCCTCACGTTCGACAAGCTCACCAAAGAAGCGGTTCACGAAACGAAGCGCCGGTTCATCGACTCGTTCGCAACAGCCATTGGCGCGATGCCATCAGACGCTTACGCCATCGCGAAGAAGTGCGCGGCGCGCGTGAGCAGCAACCCGGGCGCGTCGGTGCTCGCGTCCGGGCGCAGCAGCATCGAATGGGCGACGTTCGTGAACGGCCTGCTGATCCGCTACTTGGACTTCAACGACACCTACCTGAGCAAAGAACCGGCGCACCCGAGCGACAACCTCGCCGCAGTCCTCGCGGTGGGCGAAGCCGTAAACGCCGGGGGCCGCGAACTGATTATCGCCGCGGTGCTCGCTTACGAAATCCAGTGCCGGTTCTGCGACGCAGCGAGCCTGCGCAAGCACGGCGTCGATCACGTCACCTACGGTGCGATTTCCAGCGCGGTCGCTTCGGCGAAGCTGATGAAGTTGGACGTGACGAAGCTCACGCACACCGTCGGGCTGGCCGGGGTGTGCAACGTCGCGCTGCGGCAAACGCGCAGCGGCGAACTGAGCATGTGGAAGGGCTGCGCGTTCGCGAACGCGGCCCGCAACGGGGTGTTCGCGGCCACGCTCGCGGCCGACGGCATGACCGGCCCGGCCCCGATCTTCGAGGGCGATTTGGGCTTCTTCAAGTTGGTCGCGCGCGAGGCGTTCGACCCCGCGCCGTTCGGGGCCGAGTTCGGCAACACCGACGGCTTCATGATTAACAAGACCTACATCAAGTTCTGGCCCGCGGAGTACCACTCGCAGAGCGCGATTGATGCCGCGTTGCAGTTGCGCGCGGAACTGAAGGGCGACGTTTCGCAGGTGAAGGAGATCGACATCGCGACGTTCGAGGCGAGTTACAACATCATCGGCAAGTACCCGGAGGCGTGGGCACCGAAGACGCGCGAGACCGCGGACCACTCGCTCCCGTACTGCACGGCCGCGGCGCTCTACGACGGCGACGTGTACCTCGAAACGTTCGACGAGGCGCACTTCACGAACGCCGCGCGGGTCGCGTTCACCGGCAAGGTGAAGGTGCGACACGATACCACACTCGACGCGCGCTACCCGAAGGGCATCCCGAACCGCATCACGGTAACGCTGAACGACGGCACGCAACTGGTGCGCGAGGTGGAGTTCCCCCGCGGCCACGCCGGGAACCCGATGACCGATAGCGAAGTGGAAGCGAAGTTCCGGCGCGTCGCGGAACCGCGCTACGGGAAGGCGAAGGCCGACGCGATCCTCGCCCGCTGCTGGGACCTCGAGAACCTCACGAGCGTAACGGAGCTAATTCGGTTGTTCGATTGACAAACCACGGCCGAACCGCCGGCGGAAGCCGGCTGGGTTGCTTGGAAGAACCCAGCCGGCTTACGCCGGCGGTTCGACGGCAGGTTACCTTCTGGAGCGCTCCTCACTCCGGGCCGATCTTCACGATCGCCACCTGCACCTTGTCCTTCGGCGCCCCTTCCGGCCACTGATACACCACGCGCTGCGTCGGGTGCGCGGCCAGTTTCTTCGCTTCATCGAGAACCGGCAGGCGCGAGTGCGCGGTCTTCGCGTTCGGTTCCACGATGATGTAGGTGTTGCGCGACGGGTCCGGGTTGGTGCCGGACGAGCGGTACAGCGTGCGCCCGGCGTACCACTCGGCCCACGCGAACGGATCGACCACCGCGTCGCGCGCCGTCGCGTGTTCCGCGAGCCAGCGACCCGCGTGTTTGTGCCCCTCGCGGTTCGCGTGCAGCGGCTTCAGTGCGAACGGCAGCGAACCCGCAATCACGCACACCAACAGTCCGGCGGCCGTGACGCGCACCCCGACGCGGTCGAAGACCGGCAGCGCCTGCCCCACCGCGGTTGCGAGCGGTGGGAGCGCCGCAGCCGCGAACACGCACCCGATGAGCGTAATGAGCATCGTGTGCCGTTCGGACACGTAGCCCACCCGCGCCGCGAGGTACAGCAAGAGCGCGAGGTTCGCCACGCACACCACCACCGGCACCCAGAGCGCCGGCTCTTCACGGAACCGGCGGCGCAGTGCGAGCGCACCGAAGAGCGCCAGCGGCCAGATCGCGTAGTTCGCGGCCTTCGTCGTTTCTTGAAACACCGCGCCGAACGCCCACAACTCGCGGCTCTTGCCGGCGTCCAGTTCGTGGTTCCACCAGGCGCCAAGCGGCGGCGCGGCCGCCGGCGCGCGGTGCGAGCCTTCCGGGCCGCCGCGGTAGATCGGCCCCGGCGGCGCTTCGAGTGGGTTCAGCATCCCGCTCGTTGCCTTGTTGCTCAGCTTCCCGATGAGCGCCATATACGGCACCGAAACCAGCAGCGCGCCAACGCAGAGCGCCGCGACGCGCCCGGCAGCGGCGTCGCGGGGCCAGCGGCGCGTGAGGCCGAGCCACAGCGCCACCGCGCCCGGCCCGACCGCGAGTATCAGCCCTTCGGGGCGCACGAGGTAGCTCGCGCCGCACGCCATGCCGCACACGAGGAAGCCGAAGACGCGGCGCGTCTTCACCGCCCACACGCCCAACGCGAGCGCCGACACCGCGACCAGCAGGAACGTACCTTCGGTAAGGCCGTCGCTGGTGATGCGCGCCGGCACCGGTAGCACTTGGAACAGCAGGGCCGCCGCGAAACCGGTGTTACGGCCGAACAGCAACCGGCCGATAAGGTATGTGGGCACCACCAGCAGCACCGCCGCTAGTGCGTTCGTGAGCTGCGTGGCGACGAGCGCGCGATCGGGAATCGCCACGTCCGGCAGCGCGCGGCGCAGCCCGGCGTGCGTCACCCACACCGCGAGCGGGTAGCCCGGCGGGTGTTCCGATTCGCGCACGAGGTCTATCGTGGTCTTCGAGCGGCCGTCGGCGTGCGGCGGAACGCTAGAGGGGCTTGCGAAACTGAGCGCTTGGCGTGCGAACCCGAGGCTGTCGCGGGCCGTCACTGCGGTAGTTGCGATGAGCCAGCCGTGGACCGCGACCGCGACCAGCGCGACCGCGGCGAGCCGCAGGTAGTCGGGGCCGAACAGCGAGCGCGGGCGCTCCACTTGCTCCAGTACACCGCCGACAGAAGCGCTCATTCGGCGAGGCTCCGCGAGTGAGGGAAGGTCCGCGAGCGGCGGACAATAGGCGAACTCCGCCGGCCCGTCAAGCCGAGCGAACCCAAGCGAGGTGGGCCGTGCTCATCGTCACCGACGCAATCACGATTCCCGACGACGAGTTGGAATGGACGTTCGCGCGCTCCGGCGGCCCGGGCGGGCAGAACGTGAACAAGGTCGCGTCGAAGGCGCAACTGCGCTGGAAGGCCGCGACGACCGCCGCGCCGGTTCCGTTGGCCGCCTTCGACCGCATGCGGACCACCTTCCCCAGTCGGTTCACGACCGAGGGCGACGTTCTCATTTCGTCGCAGCAGTACCGCGACCAAGAGCGCAACAAGGAAGAGTGTTTGGCGAAGCTCGCGGAGATGGTGCGGGCGGCGCTCGTGGAACCGACCGTGCGGAAGAAAACGAAGGTGAGCAAGGGCGCGAAGAAGCGGCGCGTCGCGGACAAGCGCCGCGACAGCGCGAAAAAGCAGCAGCGCCGCTACAGCGGCGGCGACGATTAGTGGCGCGCGTATTTGCCCTCCCCCCGCGCGAGCGTGGGCGAGGGTGGCCGAGTCTTCAAGGCCGGGTGAGGGGCGCTTCGGAGATCCGATTTCAAGCGAAGCTGAACCGCGCGTGTCGCTCACCCCTCACCGCCCGCGAAGCGCGGGCACCCTCTCCCGCAAGGGGAGAGGGCAAAGACAATTCCTCGCCCTCCGGCCTTACTCCCCGCGGACCGCGATCTTGCGGGCCTTCGCCGCGGCGCTCTTCGGCAGTTTCACCCGCAGCACACCGTTGGTGAGCTTGGCTTCCACCTTCTCCGTATCGACGGACACCGGCAGCCGCACCCACTGCTCGAACCGGCCGAACGACCGGGTCTCGTAGCCGTTCTTCCGCTCTTCGGTCTTGCGCTCCGCGCGGACGTGCAGGTCGTCGCCCTGAACGGTGATGTCGATTTCCTTCTCGCTCAGGCCGGGCGCGTCGAGTTCCACATACACCGCGTCTTCGTCTTGCCAGAGCGCGTGGGGGAAGTTGCCGAGGGCTTGCGCGCCGTCGAGCGGCGCGAACGCCTCGTCGAAGAACCGGTTGAACAGGCGGCCGAACGGGTGGGCGATTTGGCCGTTGCGGATCGCGGGAACCATGCGCGTACTCCTCTCGTAATCACGGGCGGCGGTTCGTGAGTGGTGCGGCCCGGCTGCCCGTGTGCGGTCCGGGCCGCGTGACGCACCAATAGATGGACCCGCCCGGCGAAAGGATTCGCCCGCGCGCGGATTTTTTTCCGCGCACCTTCGCGCCACTTTCACCGACGCACCCCGGCGCGGTTCGTAGTTGTGCCTACCCCACCGCGCGGAGGTTGCCATGCGCCTTTTCGTTGTTCTCGCGTTGTTCACCGCACTGGTTGCGGCTCTGCCGGTAGTCGCCGAACCGCCCGCCAAGGTACTCGCGCCGTACACGCGGCCCACCAACATCGCGCACCGCGGCGCGAGCGCCGACGCACCGGAACACACCATCGCGGCCTACGAACTCGCGCTCAAGCACGGCGCGGATTTCGTCGAACCGGACTTGCAGATGACCAAAGACGGCGTGCTGGTCTGCATGCACGACACGACGCTTGAGCGCACGACGGACGTGGCGAAGGTGTTCCCGGATCGCGCGACCGAGGTGAAGGGAAAGAAGACGTGGCCGGTCGCCGACTTCACGCTCGCGGAGATTGCGAAGCTCGACGCGGGTTCGTGGAAGGGCGCGAAGTTCGCCGGTGCCCGCGTGCCCACGTTCCAGCAGATGATCGACACCGTGAAGGGCAAAGCGGGCATCATCCCCGAAACGAAAGCGCCCGAGGTGTACGGCAAGCGCGGCCTCAACATGGAAAAGGAACTCATGGCCGTGCTGAGGGCGAACAAACTCGACGCGCCCAACGCGGACCCGAAAACGCCGGTCGTGATTCAGTCGTTCAGCGCCGAGAGCCTGAAGGCGCTGCGCAACGACCACGCCTGCAAGCTCCCGCTCGTGTACCTGTTCGGTGCGGGCGACTGGAGCGCCGAGAAGTTGAAGGGCGTCAAAGAGTTCGCCGACGGCATCGCGCCGAACAAAGCCGTGGTGCTCGCGCGCCCCGGCCTCGTGACGGACGCCCACGCGCTCGGCATGAGCGTGACCGTGTGGACGTTCCGCACCGGGCAAACCGGGAAGTTCGACTCGGTGAAAGCGGAGATGACCCACTTTCTGCGCGAGTTGAAGGTGGACGCCGTGTTCACCGACAACCCCGACCAGTTCCCGCGCGGCTGACGCGGGTAATCGGCTTGGTGGCCCGGTCGCGGGGTGTAAAATGCACCCGCGGGCCTGAAGCTCAACGGTCGAGCAGGGATCTCATAAATCCTTGGAAGTGGGTTCAACTCCCACCGGGCCCACTGCACGAATCGAACCCGACGCGCCGGCCGTGCGCTCACTTCGGTTGTAGCGCCTTGAGCAGCGGGTCGCGCCACGCCTTCTTCTCGCGGTCGTAGGCCCCGAAGTTCGCGCAGAACTCCCAATAGGCCCAACTGAACCCGCGGGCCTCGCACTCGGTCACCACCGCGGCCGTCCACTTCGATCGGCTCGGCAGGTCGGCCTTCTCGTACGCGCCGAACTCGCCCACGAACACCGGGACGTCCGCCTTCTTCGCCCACGCTTCCACGTCGTCGAGGCTCTTGCGGAGCGCCTTCAGTTCCGCGTCGGTGCCGTCCCACTTGATGCCGCTCAGGGTCTTCACGTCGTCCGGCCCCCACGGCGCGCCTTGGTGCGTGAACTTGAACGGCTCGTAGAAGTGAACCGTCAGGATCAGGTTCGGGTCGTTCGGCAGCTTCAACTTCGGCAGCGCCCACACGTTGTTCCAGCCGCCCGGGCCCGCGACCACCGGGCGCGTCGGGTTGGTCGCGCGCACCGCCTTCAGCACCACCGGGATCGCGTCGTTCCACGCCGCGTCCAGCGCGCCGTTGGGTTCGTTGAACAACTCGAACGCCACGCTCGCGGGCCGGTCCTTGTACCGCGCCGCGATCTGCTCCCACAGCCCCACGAGCCGCGGCAGGTGCGCCTTCGGTTCCTTGTTCATCTCGTCGTAGTGGTGAACGTTCAGCACCACGTTCAGCCCGTTGGCGGCGGCGCGGTCGAGCGCCCAGTCCACGCGGCGGAAGAACGGCGGATCGATGGTGTACGGGGCGTCGGCCTTCGCGTGCGCCGACCAGCGCACCGGCAGGCGCACCGTCTTGAACCCGGCGTCGGCGGCGCGCTTAAAGTAGTCGGCTTCGAGGGTCACGCCCCAATCGCCCTCGCTCGGCGCGTCGAGTGCGTTCCCGAAGTTGATGCCGCGCCCGAGCGCCGCGTTCGCGGCGAACACTTTCCGGCGCGCGCCGTCTTTCGGTTCGGGGGGGGCGGAAAACGAGGCGACCGCCCCGGTCGCGGTCAGGGTGCAGACCACAAGAAAGGTACGGGTCACGGCGCGCTCTGCGAGTGAGTGGCGGGCGAAGCACTGTAACCGATCGCGAGCCGCGCGCGAAGCGCAACGCGCATCACTTCCCGGTCACGCGGTCGCCGCCGGTACGAACGAGCGCCGCGAGTTTCGGGAACGATTCGCTCACCGTGCCGCCGGCCGTCACCACGATCTGCCGCTCTTCCACTTCGAGTTTCCCTGCGACCAAGATTTCCGCGCGGGCTTCGTAGGCGTAGCGCGCCCCGGGCACGAGCGGCGGCGTCACGAACTCGCGAGCCGCACCCGTCTGCTTGGTTGCCACGCCGTTCACGTACAGCACCGCCGCGTCGGGCAGGGTGACGCGCACGGTCGCGGTGGCGGGCGCGGGCCGCGCGTCGTTCCGCGTGTTCGGTTTCGGCTCCGGCGCTTTCGCGGGCGGCGTCATCGGTTGCGGGCCTTCGGGCACCGTCGCCCACGGCGTGCCGTAATAGGTGTACAGCGGGAGGCCGCTCGGCGGTGCCCAATAGCTGTAAAGCCCGATGCAGCCGCCGGCGCAGCCGTGCTGCGGGGGTAAAGCCCCCAAGCAGCTCGCCCCGGTCCAGCCGAACGCGCCGCTGCGCGGCCCCCACTGCGCCATCCACGTGTTCGGCACCGGGTCGCCGCCGCACCCGCACCGCGGCGCGGTGTGGCACAGGGGCGGCGGGGGCAGCGCCGGAACGTGACCGACACAGCCGAAACAGGTGCCGTAACCGGCGTAACCGCCGCAACCGCTGCCGCGGTGGAACAGCGGGTCGAATCCCACGTCCGGGGCACCCCCGGTTAGGGCGGTCATCATCACGATGCTGTACATGGGGAGCCTCGCACTGTGCGTCTCGGTGTACCCGCATCGTAAGGCGTGGGAGACGAGGCGGCAAAAGCGAAAACGGCCCAGAGCGCCCACCTTCGCGCGCCCCGGGCCGTCAGAATCGGTTCACCCGCGCCAACAGCGCGCTACTCCACCGGGAGCAGCGCGATGTTGCGCATCTTGTTGGAGCCGCCCGGCGGCAGTGCCGCTTGGAACCCGAACGTGACCGTCCCGCCGTTGGCCGCGACCGTGCGGTTCCACGACGCCGCCTTCACCGTGTACTTGTTCCCCACGCGGCTCACGATCTCCGCGCCCCAGATGTTGGTAATGGTAAAGTCGCTCTCGAAGGTGACGGTCCAGTCCTTCCACGCGGTGCCGGTGGTGTTCTTCAGCGTCACGTCCATGATGAAGCCGTCGGACCACGACGAGCGCACGACCGGTGTGACCGCGCTGCTGCCGGTGGTGCCGCCGCTCGCGGGCGGGGGCGGCGGGGGCGGCGGCAGGTCGTCGTTCACCAGCGTCGCGGTGCCGGTGCCGGTGCCGATGGTCGCGTTCGTCGGCGCGCTCAAGAGCAGGTCGAACGTTTCGTTTTGCTCCACGACGGTGTCGCCGAGGATGTTCACGGTCACGGTCTTGCTCGTTTCGCCCGCGGCGAAGGTGAGCGTGCCGGTCTTCGCGGTGTAGTCGCTGCCGGCGGTGGCGGTGCCGTTCGCGGTCGCGTAGTTCACCGTGACCGGGTTCGCGCTGGCGCTCGAGAGCGACACCGTGAAGGTCGCGGTGCCGGCCCCGTTCCCCTCGTTCATGCTCACGTTCCCAACCGACACAGTCGGCGGCGGAGGGGGAGGAGGAGGGGGCGGGGGAGGAGGCGGCGAAGTGCCGTCGTCGTTCGTGATGGTGCCGGTCGCGGTGCCGGTGCCGATGGTGCCGCCGCTCGCGGCGCTGAGCGTGAGCGTAAAGGTCTCGTTCGCTTCCGGGGTGGTGTCCGGGGTGAGCGTCACGAACACGGTCTTGGACGTCTCACCGGGGGCGAAGGTGATCGTGCCGCTCGCCGCGGTGTAGTCGCTCCCGGCGGTCGCGGTGCCGTTGCCGGTGGCGTAGTTCACCGTCACGGCGGTGGTGCTGGCGCGCGACAGCGACACCGTGAAGGCGACGCGGTTCGGCGCGGTCGATCCGCCGTTGTCCAGCACGCCGAACTGGATCGGGGTGAGCTTCGCCATCTTGTCGGCGCGCACCGTGGTCCAGTCGTCGTTCAGGATGCCGCCGGTGTCGCCGCTGTTCGGGTTCCAGCTCCAGAACGTCCAGCTCATGCCCTGTTGCCCGGCGGCGAGGTCGTTCGTGCCGTCGAGGTTGAGGTCGCCCGCCAGATACTTCGTGATCTGGTCGAACCAGAGCTTGTCCGACTGCGTTTCGAGCTTGCTGCCGAACTCGCCGAGCAGAATCGGCGCGGTACCGGTGCGGAACAGGTAGCCCCAGTTCTTGTCCCAAATCTCGTCGAGGTTGTTCGGGTAGTTCGGGTCGTTGAACCACTGCTGCCCGAACACCGACGCGGGGTAGTCGTGCGGCGAGTACACGAGCCGGTTCGCGACGTTCAGCCGCACCGGGAAGTCGCCCGCCTTGCTCAGGTTGCCGCCCCACCAGTAACTGCCGGACGGCCCGTTGTCGGTGCCTTCCACCACGATGAGCCAGTTCGGGTTCTCGGCCAGAATCGCGTTGCCGGCGCGCTCGGCGGCGAGCCGCCAGTCGGTTGCGGTGTTGCCGGTGCCCCACGTGGCGGAGCCGTGCGGCTCGTTGTGCAGGTCGGCCCCGATCACCGTGGGGGTGTTCGCGTACCGCTTCGCGAGCATCGCCCAGTCGCTCACCCACTTCGCGTCGGTGTAGGTGGCATCGTACCACAGGCCGCCGTCGGCCCCGGCCCCGGCCGCGGAGCGGTGGTGATCCAGCATGATGCGCAGCCCGATCTGCCCCGCGTAGGCCACGACCTTGTCCATCACCTGTAGCCCGGTCAGCCCTTGCAGGTCCGGGTTCTTGGCGAAGTCGATGCCGTTGGCGAAGCTGTTCGATTGCAGCGCTTGGCTGCTGAACGGGAGGCGGATCAGGTTGAACCCGAGGTCCTTCATCTGGTTCATCATGTCCTTGTAGCCGCGGGCCCACAGGCCGTGCGGCGCGAACGTCTCCGATTCGAGGCCGAACCAGTTCACGCCCGCGAGCTTCACCACGCGCCCGTTCGCGTCCACGATCTGGTTGCCGCTGGTGCTCAGGAACCCGGCGGAGGCGGCCGCCCCGGGGTTGCCCTCGAGCGCCGCATCGCCGGTCACGGAAATGGTGAGCGGGCTGGTGGTGCCGCCGCCGTTCGCGGCCGCGCCGTTGAAGAAGAAGTTGGTGGCGGCCGGGGCGCTCGTGCTGACGAACCCGAACGACGTGCTGCCGTTCACCGCGAGGTTCCCGTTGTAGCTCGCGTTGCGGAACGTGTAGGTGTTGCCGCTGCGACTCACCAGCTCCGCGTTCCACACCTGCGAAATGGTTCCGGTGAAGTTGAACTGCACGGTCCACTGCGTGACCGCGGGGCCGGTGTCGTTCAACACGTTGATTGTGGCCTGCTGCCCGCCGGACCACGAGTTCACCAGTTCGTAGCCGACCACCGCCGGCACCTCGCGCGCTTCGAGTGCGGTGAGGGCGAGGCGCGCGCGGCGCACCGGGGCGGTGGCGCGCGAGCGCGCGCGCAGCCAATCACGGAACCGGAACATTCAGCTCCTCCGAGAGTGTGCGTTGGGACGTGACGGGAGGGGGCGCTATCGGGGCGAGTCCCGAGAGCCGAGGGGGCGGTGCGGGCGTGTGCCCGCGACAAGATCGTAGTTTCAGAGTTCCCGGAACGCGCACGATCGCGCGACTTTTTTTCGGTCGCCTGTCGGAGTTCTCCGCAGTGCCCGCGAACGGGGCACCTTCGCGCGTGCGGGTGCCCACAGGGTGGGCACCCGCACGCGCGAAGGCAGAGAACCTGCGCCGCGCTTACAGGTTGTAGATGTGCGGCAGGCGGATCGTGAGGTACGCGAACACCGAGCCGAACCGGTACACGCCGCTGTACA
>JALHNS010000021.1 GCA_022843445.1 Gemmata sp. | reverse complement strand
CCGGATCGGTGCCCGAAGGCGCTGCTGACAGTTCCGACACGGAGACGTCCTCCACACGGGGAAAGAGACGGCTCCCAAACTACCCCACACGTCAACCACGTGATCCGCCGGGCGCGTACACTGGAACGTGAGTTCGAAGTACTCGTGTCGGGTGACACAGGAGTGACACCATGTGACACAACACGGTACAATGCGGGTGCCACACGGCGACACACCGCCGACACCAGATTTTGCAGGGATTTTTTGGGCGTTGCCGCGAATTTCCTTTGCGCGGCGGGGAAGTGAGAAAGTTACCCGGCTAGGATTCGAAGTTACCCGCCGGCCTTTTCTCAAACCCATGCGATCATGCGGTTTACGTCAGCAAAGCCTTTTCCAACCAGATCTTATGGTCGGCCACCGTGTGTCGTCATGAGGCACCGGTATTGTATCGTGTGGTGCCACACTGCGCCACGATTGCGCTACTGGGTGCTGCGGTGAGGGTGCTCAACTACCCGTAGGCTCTTCGTTCGTCAGGACCAACTTGAGCGTGGACCAGTGGATCTCGTACGTCCGACCGGCCACCTAGCGCCACGCTTTTGCTCCGCCGTCAACAGCGGTGGGAGGTGAAGCGCCCATCGGCCTTGTGGCCGGGCGCGTCCGGTATGAGATGATGGCCGCCTTGAATTGGCCGCCAGAGGGGCCGGGAACGGAGGTCCGTTCCCGGTGAGATCACGACCCACGTCGGTCGCGGCCCGCTCGCGCCCGAGATCGCGTATCAACGGTGATCGCGCGACGGGCTGGAACCGTCCCGACCGCGCTCACAGCCCGAACGCGGCGCGGAACTCCTCCTGCCGCTTCAGCCGCTCGGCCGCGTCCGGGACCGGCGCACGGTCCGGCCGGGGCATGTCGTCGTGCTCGCGGCCGTCGAGCAGCCGCCCCGCTTTCTTCTTGTTGCGGCCGCCGTTCTGCTTGTGGAAGAACGCCACCCCGGCCGCCCCGCAGCGGTCCCGGATGTCCGCCGCCCACGCCGGGTCGAACGGCCGGCAGTGCCGCCCGCTCTCGCCGCCGGTGATAACCCAGTGGATGCCCGTCAGGTCGAGGTCCAGCGGTTCGAGCAGCGGCTCGCACGACAGGAAGCGGACCCGCGCCGGCACCGCCCGCAGCCGGTCAACCCGGCCGGCCGCCTCTTGCACGCCGACGCTCACCCCCATCCACACGTTCGCCGGCCACGGCAGCCGCGGGGCCAGGTCCGCCAGCCGGTCGGCCCTCTTGGTCAGGACCTGGAACACGTGCCAGTCGCACGCCTTCATCATCGCGAACGTCATCGCGATGAAGTCGTCGGGCACCTCGTCGTGGAACAGGTCGGACAGGGAGTTGAGGAACACCAGCTTGTGCTTCGCCCACCCGAACGGCGTGAGCAACCGCTCGGGGGCGGTGCGGACCACCCCGGTCCAGTTCAGCCGGCCGGCGGCGGACTTCTCCACCAGCCCGCTGTACAGCGCGGAGACGGCCGGATTCGGGTTGTGTGCCATGCGGTGGGCGTCGGACATGGCGTAGCAGTTGGCGCACTCGCGGCCGACCTTGCTGCACCCGAGGGTCGGGTTGAGTGTGCCGCCGGTCCACTCGATCAGAGATTCTTCAGACACTCGTCAGTCCTCCGGTTTCCGCTCCCCCGAAAGGGTGACGGAAAGGTAGCGGTCGGGGACACGGCGTCAGTACGCCGGACCGAACCGCAAAACCACCAGTAGGAAGAAGAATGTCGGTTGCCTGAAAAGGCACCATCGACATGAGGTGGGCGAAGGCCCGTGGCCTTTCACCTGAGGACATTATTGGCCGGTGCCGGCGGAGAGTCAAGGCCCGTCCGGCGATTCTCCAGGGCCGTTTAGTTCTCGTTTGCTAACGCACGAAACCCTTGGGATTAGCGCATACTAGGTACCGAATAATAACGAATTGCGCGAGAACTAACGGCCCTGGGCGATTCTGGGCGACGCGCATAGCGACGTGACTCCGTTGCAGACTCAGCTCGGCCGGACGAGTACCTTCGGCGGCATCGCCAGAGACTCGGCTACGGCCGCGGGGTCGGCCACCGGCAGGCGGTGGTTCGAGACGGTCGTGCGCACGAACCGCTTCGGTGTCCGCGCGCGGATCCCGTTTTCCCGCATGAGTTCGGCCATCATGTTCTCCGAGCACTCGTACCCACGGGCGTTCAACTCGGCGGTCACGCGCGGGCTACCGTACCGGCCCTTCACCTCGGCGTGGATCTGCTCGATCGCGCCGACCAGCTCCCGTCGCCACTGCTCGGTCGCGGTCTCGACACGCGCGGCCCAGGCGTAGTACCCGGACTCCGACACCTCCAGCGCCTCGCACCTCCACGCGACGGGCAACTCGCCGGCACTGTCGGCGATGAGCCGGAACGTCAGGTGGGCGGGTTGGCGAAGTACGCAGCGGCCTTTTTTTGCAGGTCCCGCTCGGCCCGCAGGCGCGCGTTCTCGGCGCGGAGTCGGCGCAGCTCGTCGTCGGCCGGTGCCGGGTGGCCGGGCCCGGGGAAGGCCGCGTCGCCCCTGGCGAGGAACGCCTTGCGCCACTCGCGCAACAGGTTCTCGCCGACATCGAGTCGGCGCGCGGTCTCCGCGACCGAGAGGTTGTGCTCGGTGATCATCTGCACCGCCGAGCGCTTGAACCCGGCCGTGTACGTCGTTCGGGGACGAGCCATCGGTGAACTCCTTGACTTGAGTGAACACCGCTAACTCGGACTCCACCAAACTTGGGAAGCTCAGAGTTCGGGTTGGAGGCGCAAGTGGTACTCGGCCACGCGGGCCGACGTGACCCAAGTGTACGCCGAGGCCGATGTGGCGCAGGCGGCGCGAGTCGCGGCCCGATTCGGGTGACGACTTGGCGCCAGTGGGACTGGTGGCCGCGGGGAAGGGCGTTCTGACGGTATTGCGGCCAGTTGTCGGAGTTCGTTTCGACTGCGGCTCTCGTGCGGGGGCGACAAGCTGGGCGCTCCGGATTGGCCCGGGTGGCGGGTGAGGGCCTGCGAGAGTGGCGTGCGCCACCGCATCCACTTCCGCGTCCGGGAGCTGCGCCCGTTGGGACGAATCGGCAGCGCCCTCGGTGGCGGTCGGGGCGCTCCCCGGTGCGAAGTTACTCGTCCGCGGCTGGGGCGTCTGGTGCGGAGCGGGTGCCGGGGATCAGGAGGCACGTCAGCGTCACCTCCGGCACCTGGAACGGCGGGTCGAGGTCGGTGAGGCGGGCGGTCAGCCACCCCCGCGCCTCCTCGGCGCGGCCGGCCGTCTGAGCGGGGTCCGTCGTCGCCTGCAACCGGAACCGCCGGGGGTCGCGGTCGGTGACGATCGCGTTCAGCCGGACCACCAGTTCCCAGTCGCGGAGAAGAAAGAATCCCTCAGCCGTCAGGTCCACCGCCGCCGTCACCGCCCGCACTACGCCGCCCCTGCCGGTGACCCGGTCGGTGATGCGGAACACCGCCAGCGGGTGGGGGAGTAACTCGGCGAGAACCGGCCCGACGCTCGCGGTCAGCCCGCGGGCCTGGGCGACGGCCTGGTCCACCAGCTTGTGCCCCATGCCGAGGGTGGCCTCCTTCGTGCCCGCCGAGCGGTCGAACAGCATCCCGCTGTACTCGCGGGCGATCCCCGGTTCGGTCTGCCATTTGTCCGGGGTGAGGAACGACAGGCCGGTCTCGTCGTCCTTCACCTTCCGCTGGTTCAGGTGGAGCATCAGCTTGAAGAACGGCTTGAGGGCGGGCAGGTCGATCCGCGGGACGAGGGCGGACGCCTGTTGGAAGTCGAACTTGGCGGCGTTCATCCCCAGCCGGCGGGCGGCGTGCAGGGCGTCCTCGCCGCCGAAGGTGCGGGTGCGCTCGTCGAAGTAGTCCCGGAGGCTTTCGGGCTTGGCGGTGCCCGCGGAGCTGAACAGGTCGTTGAAAATCGTGGACGAGGCCATGCCGAGGACCAGTTGGAGCACGTCCTCCGGGTCGGCCATCACCTGCCGCAGTGAGGCGGTGATCCGCTCGATCTTGGCGTTCAGCAGGTCCCAGATGCGGGCCTCGACGGTGTCCGGGTTGCGGACGGTGAACACCTCCACCCGCCGGGTCTGCCCGTAGCGGTTCAGCCGCCCCACCCGCTGGTGCAGCCGCATCGGGTTCCACGGCAGGTCGACGTGGACGAGGCTGGAGCAGTTGGCCTGGAGGTCGATACCCTCGCCCCCGGCCTCGGTGGAGACTAGGAACCGCACCTGCCCGCCCGTGAACCGCTCGGCCGCCCGCTCGCGGGGCTCCACCAAGGTGCGGGGGCCGGTGCCGTCGTCCACCTCGTCCGCCCGCTCGTCGCCGTTGATGAAGGTGGCCGAGTCGGGGCCGAACCGCCGGAGCAGCCGGGACAACAGCAGGGACTGGGTCGCCTTGTACTCGGTGAAGAACAGCACCGACCGGCCGGCGAACGGGCCGTCCACCAGTTCGAGGATCTTGTTGATCTTGGTCTCGTCGGTGACGGCGTCGGCCGCCGCGAGCAACTCCCTGAGCCGCGGCAGTTCGTCGTCCATCAGACGCAGCTGGGTGGAGACGGCCACCGCCCGCTCCTCGAGGTCGTTGACCTGGTCGTCGTTCGCGTCCATCACGCCGCGGAGTTTGGCCAACTGGTCCTGGATCTCCTGGAGCGCCTCCCGCCCGCCGGTCGTCCGTTCCAGCCGCCCGCGGACCGCCCGCCGGATCGCCGCCACCGAACTGGACGCCAGTTTCTGCATGGCGATCAGCACCAGCATGACCGTTCGCCCCTCGCCCTGGCCGAGGGTGCCGGCGTACGCCTTCCCGGTGAGGATGAACTCGCTCAGCATGTGGTAGAAGGCGGTCTCGGCGGGGGAGTACGCGTAGGTTTCGGAGCGGACCAGCGGCTCTTGGAACAGGCGGGTGCCGGCCAGGTCGGTCACCTGCTGCTTGTTGTTGCGGATCATCACCCGCGGCAGGTGGCCGAGCTGCTCGTCCAGCGGGCGGCGGGTGTCGAACAGGTCCGGGCGGAGCAGTTTGAGCAGGGCGAGAAAGCCGTGGTCTTTCCCCCGGTGCGGGGTGCCGGAGAAGAAGACCATCGACTTGATGCGGCCGGCCTTCGACAGCTTCTCGACTAGGGCGTACCCGAGCGTCGGCCCGGCCTGCTCGTCCGCGTTCAGGTGGTGGGCCTCGTCGACGACCACCATGTCCCACGGGTCGGCCGCCTCCAGCCGCTGGTGCCTCCCGTGCTTGTCGGCCCGCAGCGTCTGCACGGACGCCACCACCTGGTTCTGGGTGTTCCAGAAGTCGGCCTTCGGGGTGTCGGCGTCCGGCGAGTAGGCCGTCAGGCGGATGTCGAACATGGTCCGCAGGCGGTACTGCCACTGCCCCAACAGGCTGGCCGGGCAGAGGACGAGCAGCCGCCGCACCTCGCCGGACGAGAGCAGCGGCAGAAGGATCAGGCCGGCCTCGATCGTCTTACCCAGGCCCACGTCGTCGGCCACCAGCCAGCGGGACGGGCGGTCGCGGTTCACCTGCCGGCACACCCACAGCTGGTGGGGCAGGAGGGCGATCCGCGAGCGGGAGAACACCCCCCAGGCGTCGTTCACCGACCGCACGGCGTCACCGAGCGCGCGGGCGATCACCTCCGCCGGCGGGTCGAGGTCCGGGCGGGCGACTACTTCGACCGCCGACGCGACCGCCGTCAGTTCGTTCCCAAGCACTTCTTCAATGCCGTGCTCGAACCGCACGCCGACGGTGGTCCCGTCCGCAAAACGGACGACGCCCATACCGTGCTTGGGGTGCTTCACGCGGTCGCCGGAAACGAACGAAGGACTCATGACATGTAGCTCCGGGGGATAACGCGCCCATCGCCGAGCGTGACGAAATCGCCATCCACACTGGTTCGCCGCTGTGAAGGGACTGTGTCCCAGTCAGGCCACACGAGGAGCGGGATGTCGAAGTCGCCGCCGAACGTCGGGTCTTCGAGGTGTTCGCTTAGGAACCCGTGGATGGCTCGGGAGCGATCGGCCGGCGTCGTAGCGGGATCGACCCAGCCGAGCCGCTGCAACCGGACCCGGAGCCGGCGGGCGGGGGCGTAGCAGAACGGGAACGGCTCGGGCCGGGTGACGACATGCGAGCGGGCCAACTCCCGGAGGACGAAGCAGGCCCCGATGCCGAGGAACGGCAGCATCGGCGGGGCGTCCAGTCCAGTGCCCTGGAACTGTCGGCTGGTGCGAACGGCAAACACGTCGGACGGCGCGAAGGCACCCCGGAATCGGTCGATGCTGAGGAACGCTTCCGCGTAAGTCGTCAGGTGCCGGGCGATGGTGTCGAAGCTGACGAACTGTCGCAGCCAGTGGAAGTAGCGAATGGTGTCGGCGTGGTAGCGGGGGGCGTCCACATACCGTTGCACGTCCGCCAGCCACGTGCTTGGTCCGTCCGTGGGGTCGGCAAGCATCTCCAACCAATTCCGCCGCTCAGCGATCCGCAGGAACTCGCGGTTCTGCTGGGCCTTCACGCGGCCGAGCGTCTGGAGCGAGCCGGCGACGAGCAACTTGAGCCACTCCCCGCGGACGGCGTCGTCCCCGAGCGAACCGTCGGCCGTCACGTCAGGCCTTCGGCCGTCCGGGTAGATGCGGGCGTAGTACCGCCCGAGTTCCCCGTCACGGTTCTGATCCCACCACGCCGCGATGCGGGCCAGCACCTCGGCGGCCCGCGCTGGTGGAGGCGGGGCCTGCGGAGGAACGAACGGTTGCTGAGGTGTTGGCACGGGCGGCGAAATTGCCGCCGCCACTTGTCCCGCTGAGAACTCATCCAGTCCAGCTTCACGTAGTTGCTCAAGCGTCAGTTTCCGTAACCACTCCGGCCAACGGTGTCTGTTTTCCCGGACCAGACGCAGCAACGGTTGCCCCAGATCCCCCTGGCCGAGGTAACGGAGCGCGGCCATTTGCTTGTTGCCCGGTTTCGCCTGGAGAACCCACTCAAGAAGCGTTTCTGCGTTCGCGCTCATCTGTTCCCGGCACGCCAGGAAGAAGTCCACGGCCGTAGCTTTGTAGTCGGGCGAGAGCAGATTTTGCGGCGGTGCGAACGCGGCACGCCGAGCTTCGTCACCGCCGGCGTCCCCCGTTATCAAGTGGGAGGCCGCGACGAACTGGTCGGTCGCGTTGCAGAATTCTGCGGTGCGCAGCAACTCGCGGATTCGCTCGACTTCGCCCCACCTATCTTGCCAGGAGCTAAGCCGCTCGCGGGTGATGGCGTGGCCCAAACTGCTTGCCCGTCGCGGATCGACCCGCACCGTTCGAAGTTCGAGTTCCACAGCACTTACAAGCGTTACGGCTTGCGGGGATTCCGCCAAATGTTGCCCGACGGCAGAGAACAGGACCAGCGACCCTGGCGGGTAGGCTTGCTGGAACGAGTCCCACTCGGCCACTTGAACGAATATGTTCGGGTGGCGGTCCATCAGCCCGCTGACGGTCCCCTTCACGTCCGCAAGCGAGGTCGGCGCAGCGTAGACGGCCGCCGTCAGCCCGGTCGGCAGCGTCTTCCTCTCGGTGAACAGCCAGCGAGCGGCCCCGTGCGGCCCCCACATCAGCCCCTCCCGCAGTTCCCCGCGCTCGCCCTTGGTCTTCACGACTTCCCAGAACGACCGCCACACTGACTGGGCGTTTGCTGACTCATCCAGCCACGCCACACCGGCGTCGAACAACTCAACTAGGGCCTCACCGAGGACCGTCGCCAACCCGCGGAGCACCCGCCCGGCGTCCGGGTGCGTCCACGCCACTTGGCTCCGCCCGATGTCGATTGGCAGTTCGCGGGCATTCACCACGTACCCTAGGCGGTGTTCTTCGGCCGTCGGGGCGGTCACCCACACGCTCGGCACATCGGCGGGCATCGCTGCAAAGCCATCGTCGTTCAGCCCGAACAGCACGTCACCGTGTTCCCCGCAGCGGACGACTACCGCCTTCTGTGGGTCAGCTTGAGTATTGAGGTGGCCGACCACCACCCGCGCCGACGGGGTGGCGACGACTTCCCGCTCGGCCCAAGTGTGCGGCCTCCCGTCGATTTGGACTTTTCGAATGCGTCGGGCGAACACCGGCAGCAGGTGCGACAGCCGGCGGAAGTCCTCGGCCCAGACGGCCTCCTCCCTCGGCAGTCGGAAGAGCGTACTCGTCTCGGTCGGCAACCGCTCGCGGAGTGACTTCGCCTCGTCCGGCGGCAGCGGGAGCGGGTAGGAGCCGCCGACGACCCTCACCGCCAGCCGTCCGCTTACGATTCGAGGCTCGTCGCACACGAGAAACACGCTCTTGAAGCCGAGACCGAACTTGCCGGTGACCTGCTGTCCGTCGGTGCCCTTCTCCGAATGGTGCAAGGCGAGCATCTTCCGAAGGTCGTAGGCGTCGTCCGGCCGAGGCCGGTTGATCGTCCGACCGTCGTGCGAGATAGACGGGCCGCTGTGGTCCGAATCGAAACGGAACCAGGGCACTTGTCCTTCTGACGGGTCACGCTTTTCGATGTAGGCGTCGTCGGCGTTTTGGAAGAGCTCGAATAGCACCGAGCGCGCCGTGTAGCCCGCATCGTCCAACCGCTGCCGAACCCCCGCCAAGAATGCTGCCTGCACCTGGGCACTCGTCTCGATCAGCCTGCGGAGTTCGTCTCGGGCGACGCTCGTTAACTTCCGAGCCGAGTCGCCTGGCAGTCGAACGGTTCCGCCCCCCTGTTCGGCGATTGTTTCTTGCCCCTCCCGCTGTTCAGCCTCCTTGTACCGTTGGAGCAACTCGCGGAGTGCAGGGATGTCCGGGTGGGACACGCCGCGGTTCCGGAAGGCGTTGCCGCCTTCGTTCAGGAACATGACCTGTGCGAACTGAAGACCATACTCGTCGTCCCCTCGGAACGAGTCGAGGGCGTCTTCAAACCGCACGTCCTTTTCCGGCACGCCGTAGTAGACGCGGAGGATCAGGTTGCCCGTTTCGGCGAGCGCCTTCGGGAATTCCGCCACGGTGTTGGGGTCGGCGACCCGCAGGTCGAGACAGTTGACCTTGAGCGACCGATCCGCCAGCCGGTGTTCGACGCGATCCAGCCCGTAGCCGATGAGGAGGGTTCGCAGAGCCGTGACCGCATCGACCTCAAGCCCTTTGCCCAGCAGGTTCACCACCTGGACCTTCTTCCCCGTATCGGTCACTTGGACGAGTACCCGCTGGCTGCTGGTCCGAAGGGAGTGGTTTCCCGTCACCGCGCGGGAGCGGACGAACTCTGGCGCGTGGCCGTGCGGAAGGAACTCCGCCGCCAACTTCCGGATCGGTTCGTAATCGCCGAGGAGGCTGAGGAAGGCCCCTGCCCACGCCGAGAGGAGCTCGGACTGCTTCCAGCCCGCGAAGTACTCCCACAACCGCTTGACGGATTCGTTGAATGCCTCATCTGCCGCAGACACCATCGCTGGGCCAGACACCGTGCCGGCCGCGAGTTCCCGCTTCGGCAGGCGGGATACCGCGTTCCCCAAGACCGCGTCCTGATTCGCATCGAGGGTGCGAACGGGGTCGATGCCAGACACCCCGGCGCACAACGTCTCGGCCCGCGTCCATCTCGGAGGGTCCGTCGAGTTGAGCAGAAGCAGCCGAGGCAGTATCTCGTCAAACCGCGGGAGTGCCGCCGCCTGTTTCAAGTACGCATCGTGAATTCGCTGCAATCGCGTTCGTGGTCCGGTCATCTGCTCGTGCTTCGCCCGCAGATGTTCCAGGATCTTCTCGATCCGGTCGGCCGGTGGTGACTTGTCCAGGTTCGGCAGCAATCGACTCTTGCACTCCTCCGGTGCGACCTCATGTGCCTTCGCCACGAGCGCTGTCGCGGCCATGATGTCGGAGGGCGCGACCCGAAACGCCTCGCACCATGCATCCATGTCATCGATCTTGCCGACGTGGAACTGCGGCTCGCGGCCCAGCAGCCCGCCGAGCTTCAACAGCGTCTGCCCCCGGTCCGGGAAAAGACGGCTTAGCGCCTTGAACCCGTCGTGGTTGCGAACGCGCGCGTCGAGTTTGGCTTGGGGCACCGAGTCGCCAACTGTGACTGGCACTCGCTTCACGGCGTCGGCGATCACGTCGTCCAACTGCTCGTCGTACAGCACTTGGTTTGGCGCGACGTACCGCCCGTCTTCAAGCAGCAACCAGAGCGAAGTTTTCAGGGAATCGGACTGCTCCCGGCTCAGCGTGCCAACCATGGCCATTGCCGTCAACAGCGTCTGCCAGTGCTTGGCCGCGCCGTGCTGAATAGCCAAATCCACTACCGTTCTGTTCGTGAACTCCTTCCCACCGGCGTCCTGCTGGATCGCAGCGTATGTCGTCTTCGAGTGGGGCTTCAACAACGTCAATTTCGCGCTTAAGCTCCCGGTATCCACTGTTTCTTGGGTTTGCCAATAGCAACCGTCCGTGAGCGGTACTCGCCCGCCTCCGTCCGCGCGGTCGTGCAGCGGCAACAGCCGGATCACATGTCTGTAGTTCCGTAGCCCGTCCAATAGTTGGTCTTGTTCGGCGTCGTCAAACGATACGTCCGGCGCGGTCTGCTGACCGCTCAGCAGCCGCGCGAGCCCGTCCCAATCGAGCTTTACCAGGCCGAGTTCGCTCCGCTGCTGATCGTTCAACGACACGGTGAGGGTTCCGGTCTGCAACAGCCGCCCAGCACTGCCTTGCCGTTCCAGCACCGCTTGCGCCACCTTGCCGATCACTTCCGCACCGGCGGCCGGAAGGTACAGGTCGTCTCTTGCGTGCAACTCCTTGTCGGCGTGCAGCAGGTATCGAACCGCCAACCGTCGGCGGGTGCGAAAGGACTCGTCGCCGGTCGCGGCCATCAGCTGGAGGATGAGCGGCAACCGGGCTTCAGCCGGGTGCAGGTCCGGCTTCTTCATGAGGACTTCGGTGATCCCGGCCGCACTCACCTCTGGGAGGGGGTCGAGCAACAGGCTCTTCGCCGTTTCCCCGTTCAACACGATCAGCCGGACCGCAACCGCCGCGGCGAGCTCCTTGAGTTCCTCTTTGGCCTCGCCACCGAATAGCGTGCCGCTGCCGCATGCCGTATTCAACTGGTTCCGCGATCGGAGTTCTGTTTGGTCACGCTTCCCGTGCGGCTCGGGGCATTGCACCTGCCAAAGGACAAGATCGGCAGTGGCCGCGCACACCGCCGTGGGATCGACCGACACGTCGATGACCTCGGCGGCCGGGTTGGTGTTCCGCCCCACAGACATGTCCGCCGCCAACAGCCTCAGCACATTGACCGCGTGCTGCATGTCGAACACCCCTTCGCCAGCCGAGACTTCCAGCACGTCGGGCACAATCAGGATGTCGGCCTCGACGCGGCAGATGGTTTGCCGCGTCGAGGCCGGCCAGTTGCCGCCGAGGGAGAGGCGGCGGCGGCAGCCGGGTGGGACCTCGCCGACGAGCCGGACCAAGCGGTCATTGTGTTCCGTCAGTTCGCGGTTGCTCGCCGCGGCGAACACCCGGCGGAGGGTGCCGGCAAGCGCGTGTCGGGCAGACGCTCCGAACTGGCGGCGGTTGCGCGACACGAACTCGACCAAGTAGTCGAGGGCGTCACCGTCGAGGAGTGGCTGCGCCTCCGGGACTGCCAGCACAAGTCCGAGTAACTCGTCCTGCCACGGCTCCGGTTCGCGGGCGAGCAGCCGCGGCTCGGTCGCCGGTACTAGGGCGTAGTCGTCGGCCGACCCCGCGAGACCGGGTAGGACGCGGGCCGGCAGCCCGTGTTCGGGGAACGCCGGGATCTCCAGCACGCGCGCGCCGTTCGGGATCGTCTCCCACCGCGCCCCGCCCGCGCGCCAGCGCTGCGCCCAACCGCCGTCGCGGCAGACGTGTTCGCGTTCGTCGGCTTTCATCCAGTTTTGGACGGCTGCCGTCAGCCGGCGCTTCGCCGCCTCGTCGCACACCTCGGCGAGCTTGTCTACTGCGGGGACGATCAGGGGAAGAACGCCGTCCCGCATCAGTTCGCTGTTCCATTCGCCCCGCACCCCGTCGCCGGCGTACACCCCGCCCCGCCCGGAGTCGACGAAGAAACACCCGTGGCGGAGGAGCAGGAACTCCGCATCCTCGGGTTTGTGGACGTTCGCGCCGGCGGAGAGCGGCAAGAACACGGCGGGCGAGTCGTGCAGCTTGCCGTCCTCCCGCCCGCGCCGGCGGGTGAGGACGACCGCCGCGTGCGGTCGGGCTTTGTCCGGCTGCGAGTTGCCTTGAAGGTCGTACCGGGTCGGCCACTCCGGCCGGCCCCGCGCCGCCTTCGCCCAGTCCTCGTTCCGCCAAGCTTCGACCAGCGCGTAACTCGCCTCCACGCTCCCGTCGAAGCACCTCCCCGTCCCGATCTCCCTCGTCGTCGCCGGGGACGCCTCCAGTGTCGTCCACTGGGGGTAGTTGCTGCGGTTCCCGGTCGGAAGCAAAGTCCACTGTCGCCTCGGCGACGTGCCTTCGGCGGGCATACCGTCCCACAGTTCGACCCGGCTCAGTTGCTTGAGCAGGGCCGCCGCGGGGGCGAGGTGTATTGCGTCCGGTGGGGACAGCAGGTCGGCCGGCGGGCCGGCGTATGGCTCGTTCAAGATGCGGGCGACGTGCTTGTAGTCCGTGCGGCGGAGGGGGAGCCATAGGGCGAACCACCGATCATCCAACCGACGGCAGGCCGGCGCGAGGTGGACCCGCAATCGGTCCAGGTCCGCCGCGTCCACGTCTCCCCAGTGGGCGTGGTACTCGGTCCCGGCCCACGGGCTGACCAGGTTGTTGAACACCCCGTCCGGATCGTCGGCCGGAGATTTTGGCGAGAGGAAGAAGAACGCTTCGCACAGGTGGAACACGCTCTTGAGTCCCAGCCCGAACTTGCCGATAGCGGCCCCGTCGCCGGACTTGTTGTTCAGCCCGAACTGGCGGATGGCGAGTGAGTCGTTCTCGTCGAACTTGCCGTTATTCAGCACCACCACCGCCGGCGAACCGGCCGCCAGCAGTTCGTGGGTGCAACCGGGCGGGGTCTCGACCGACGCCACGAGAACGGTCCTCGCCCCGGCGTCGTCCGCGTTCTGGAGCCACTCCTTCAGGACGGTGGTCCGAGAGTAGCGGTCCGACAGGAGCGAGCGGAGTTCGTTGATCCGGCCGAGCGGGTTGGACTCGAGGGCAAGGGCCTTGGGCATGGCGCGCTCCGATCATGTGTTCCCGAACTCTGGACCGATAATCCGTCACCGCAGTGCGTCCACGAAACTCATGACGCTCAGGTCGCACGCCCTGACGGTGACTGGGGATTCTCCGCTTTTGTTTCCCTCAACTCTCGACAGCCAGATTCACCCGCAGTTGTTCGAGCATCTCGTTGGGCAGTGGCACGTAGTCGGCCCCGGTCGCGCTCCCCAAGTCGTCCGGGTCGAGCCAACTGGTGTCCCCTTCCCGATCGGCCGAGGGGTCGCCGCCGGTCAGGATCTCGAACGTCTGGGCACGGCTCCGCAGTCGGTCGTACATCCGCTCGTCGTAAGTGCCGGCCAGATAGGGCAACGCGATGTCGAGGCCGGGGAGAGTCGAAGGCGCGTCGTCCGACCCGCCGGCCCCGTTCCGGGCGGCCAGCGCGAGGTTCCGTTCCCGCATCGCCTTGCTCCCCAGCCGGTCGGTCCGCCCGGTGCGCTGTTCGAGCGTCGCGGGGTTCCAGCCGAGGTCGTAGTGGACGACGTGGCGGCAGTGCCGGTGGAGGTCGATCCCCTCCTGGCCGACCTGTGTGCAGACTAGGATGTCGGGCAGGAGCGGCGTGTTGAAGCCGTTGAACACGGCGTCCCGGTCGATGCCACTGTCCCCGGTGACCAAGACCACGGCTTCGGCCTTCGGGTTCATCGCGTAGCGGAGGTGCGCCTCGCGCTCGGTCGGCCCCATCGCGGCCAGTTCGCGCAGGAACTCCTCGACCCGCCCGGCCAGCGGCTCCAACTGGCCGCCGCCCGGCGGGGCGTGCAAGCCCCGCAGGATCCCCGCCGCCCACGTCTCGTCGGTGTCCTGGAAGACGGTCCGCGGCAATCGGAGCAGGATGTCCTCGCGCAACAACGCCCGGACGACGGCGTCGGTGACCTTCGCGCGTTCGCCCCATTCCCAGGCGGTCTGCGAGAACGTCATCCGGAACAGCAGGTCGCGCATCCGCCCGGCCCGGTCGTGGGCGGCGACCCCTAGGAAGTCCACGTCGGGGCCGATCGGGACGAACAGGTTCGGCCCGGAGACGAGGGTGTCGGTTAGGGAAGCACGGCCGCCCGTCAGCGTCGTGTTCAACGCCTCCTCGACGGCGGCCGCAGCTTTGCCCGCCGCGTCCGCCTCGAGGTCGTACCACCCGGCCAGGCTCGACCGGGCCACGGAGTCCGTGGGCGCGGCGTCACCCTCGGCCTCGCCCCTCCGGCGGCCTAACTCCGGCCGGCCGTAGCGGAACCGAACCCACCCCTCATCGGCAATCTGCTCCAGCAGGAGCTTGGTTTCCTCGCGGTCGTCTGCAGCCCGGCCGGACCACCGGGTTGCCCGGTCGGTCAGCAGCCGCGTCGCCCAGACGTGCTCGATCGCGCGGTTGAGGAAGACGCGGTCGAGACGGAGGCGGTCGCCGCCGCGAAAGAGCGGGGAGCCTCCGGTGGTGGCCCGGGCGTACAGGTCGGCGACCCGCTTCCGGTCCGCCTCGGTCAGAGTCGGCAGGGGCAGGCCGCGGGACTGGAACCAGCCGAGCAAGACGCGGTCGAGGAAGAGGGGCACCCCGCTGCCTTCGCGGGCGGTCAGCGACCGGCGAAACTGCTGCATGGCGCGTTCGACGTCCGCGTCGCCCGTGACCTCCGTGCCCCGCGACTCGAGCAAGGCCCGGCGGGACCGGTGTAGCCGGTTCCCGATGCCTTCGCCGAGCAGCCGGGACAGCGTCCGGGCGGTCGGCACCCGGAAGCAGAAGATTAGCGTCTTCTCACCCTGGTCCCAGCGGCGGAGGGCCTCTTCGAGGACGAGTTGGAGTTTCGGGTGCCGGTGGTCTTCCCGGTTCTCCCGACCGTCCCGGTGGCCGGTCAGTTGCTGGAGGATCCGGAACAGCCGCTGGTTGTTGCCCGCCGTCGCGGCCTCGGCCGCCCGCGCGCCCTCCCGGCTCTCCCAGAGCGTCGTGTAGCAGCCGGTCAGGTCCATGCCGAGCGTGGTGCGGTGCTTGCCCCGGGAGGCGTCGGCGACGACCTTCATCAGCAGGTACTGGGCCAGTTCGGCGTGGGGCGGGATCGCCGCACCGGGGGCGAGGTGGAGCAGGTGCTGGTCCGGGCGGGTGCCGCCGTCGTCGGCCGGGTACTCGCGGCCGATGAGCACGCGGCGGTGCCCGACCGGCCGCCGGTGTCGGATGATCAGCGCTCGCATCGCCGCGCGGAGCCGCTCGTTGCTGGCCTGCAACTCCCGCGCGCGTGCGAAGAAGGGCCGCAGTGGCCCCGGCACCCGCTCGGACCAGCCGTAGCCGCCCCCGGACTCGCCGACGTCCTTCCACAACCGGGCCAACTCCTCGGTCCTAGGGTCGGTCGTCCCGGGCAGGATGCCGTTCCCGGCGTCGAACCGCGGATCGACCCGGGCGAACTGTTCGGGGAGCGAGCCCCATTCGCGAGAGAACGCGAACCCGGCGGTCTCGGAAGCCGCGGTGGCTTCCTGGATCTTCTCGCGGAGCGCACGCAGCCGGACGATCCGGTCTGCCCCGATGGCCGGCTCCATCGCGTCACCGACGGACAGGACTTCGAGCAACTCGTCCCGGTGTAACTGGAACGGCGTGGCGGTCAGGAGCAGTAGCCGGCGCGCGATCGGGGCCAGATGGTTGCGGAAGCTCTTCACGTCGTGTCGGTTCGGGTTCCGCCAGTGGTGGGCCTCGTCGACGATCACGAGCGGGAGGTCGTGGCGGATGAGGTGGTGGGCGAGTTCCTTGTAGAGGTCGAGCAGCCGGGACTTGAAGCCTTGAAAGTACCAGGCGGCGTGACCCTTTCGTTGAGCCGCGTCCTTGCAGTACGGTAGCAGGCCGACCGGCTCCTCGTACCCGTCGCGGGTCGTCACCGACCCGTCTTCGAGCATAGCCCGGCCGTCCTCGGTCCGGGCGAGGGACTCGAGCGCGGCCGCGACGTCCGAGTACGAGAACGGCGCTTGCTCGTAGAGCCGCACCAGATCGTCGGGCCAGTCCCACCGCTGCCGTTCGGCCGGGGAGAGGTAGCCCTCGTGGTCCTCGAAGTTCCAGAGGTTGACTTCGTACTCGGCCGTCCCGACGCGCCGCGCGTAGTCGGCCCAGTCGGAGATGCCGCGGACCTCGGCGGCGCGGGAAACGATCCGGTACCGTTCGTGAAGGCTGAGCCGGTTGCCCCACCAGCGGAAGAGGCACGCGGCCAGGAACCGCAGCCGCTCGCCGAGGTCCGAAACGCGACGGCTGAAGACGTCGGCCTGGCAGATCAAGACGTTCGGGCCCTTCCGCCGCCGGTCGGTCGCCAGCCTCATCTGCTCCACCAACTCGTAACCGTTGCGGCAGAACCGGCCCCGAAACCATCGGGTGAGGTCGCGATCGGTCGAGCAACGCTCGCGGAGCGCTTCGACCTCGCGCTCCCACTTCGAGGCCAGCGTCGAGGACGGCACGATGACCACGACCGCGCGGACGCACTTCGACAGCCCCGTCCGATCTGCCGCTTCGTCGTCCTCCCTCAGCACCCGGAGCATGCTGTAGGCGGTGGCCAAGGCGACGAACGTCTTGCCCAGCCCCACCTCGTCGGCAAGGAGTTGGACCTCGCGGCGCTCGGCCGGGGGGGCCGAAAAGGCGTGGAGCAGGCAGTTCGCGGTGGCCTCCTGCCGCCGCGTGTCCTCCGGGGTCATCCGTTCGGAGTCGCGGCCGAGGTTCAGTGCAGGGTCAAGGTGCAGAGTCATGGCCGACCTCCTCGCGGGATTCCTCGATCGGCGTCTGCTCATCTTCGGCGGCCCCCAGAAAACGCACGGCGAGCTCGCGCGGCAAGGACGCCCGGACGTAGGCCGCGAAATGCGGGTCGCGGAGCAAGCCGGCAAAGGCCGGCATACGGGCAGCCTGTCCGACGAGCACCAGGAGACGATCGACGGCCCGCCGGAGCACTTCCGCGATCGCCGTATGGTCGGCGTCACCGGTCCCGGTCGGCAACCCGGCGACCACGCGCACCAACTCGGCGATCTGGAAGGCCGCCGCCGTCGCCGACCGCCGGCCCGACCGCAGCGCTGTGAGGACGCGCTCGGCCAGGGCCGCGGGGCTGAACTCGCCCAGCAGCGCCGACTCCAGCGCACGCGGCGAGTACAGGGCGGTCTTGAGCGTGTCCTCCAGCCCGTACAGGCTCTCGACGAACTCGCGAATCAGGTAGTTCTGCAGGTCCGCCGGCGGACCTTCGTTCGCACTCGCCCCGACGCCCTCAGCCTGCTGCGCCCGCTGTTCGAGCAGGGCGAGCAGATCGTCCTCGCCGATGCGGCCGTGGAAGTACGCGAGCAACTGCTGCTCGTCGGGCCGCGCCCCGAGGACGCTCGGCAGCCCCGCCTTCGCCGCGTCGAGGACGTTGATCGGGAACGACGCGGCCCGGGCCGGCTCGCCCCACCGAACCCGCACCGTCCGGCGGACTAGCAAGCGGCGAACCGCCGCCGGGTCGAGGGGAAAGGCACCGACCCAGCCGGACTCGGGACAGGTTTCGACGCGGACGAGCTCACGCGGTTCCGAATCCGGCTCGTCGCCCGGTGCGAGGACCGTGGTCGGGACGAACCCTTCGGCGACGAACGTCAGATGCACGGTGCCGGCGGGGTCTGGGCCGTCTCCCCACTGGACGTCGAGATCGACCCGCCGGAGGTGGGCGGGCCAGTCGATCAGGTCGTCGGGATCGGCGACGGGGGGCGTTAAGGCGTGGCTCGCGCAGGTGGCCCAGTCGACGGCCCCCGCTTCCACCAGCGGCGGCCGCCAGTCGCCGTGCCGCACCATCGACACGGGACAGGTGAGCAACACCCCCGCCTCGATGTTGGCCACGGGCGAGACGCCAAGCCCGGTATTGGTGAAGTTCGCCGAACCCAGCAGGGCGACGGCCGTCTCGGGGCCACGGAGCAGAACGCACTTGGCGTGCAGGGCCCGGTGCCCCTCGGCCTTGCGGTCCGGCACCTCGTCCTCGAGCGTCTCTAGGCGGGCCGGCACGAGCCGGCCCCGCGTCACCGGGAACCCGCGCTCCCGCAGCCCGCGGAGCAGTGCGAAGGGGAACACCGGGCGCGCCCGGTCGCCGGCCACGTCGGCCGGGCAGATCACCTCGAGCTCGGTCTGATCCAACGAAGCGTCGCGTTGCCGCAGCACCTCGGCGATCGTCTCGAACGGAGTTGTCTGCGAATCGGGACCGGGCCAGAACGGCGAACAGATCCGCCAGGACAGCACCGGCTCCCCGCGCGGCCAGGCGTCCGCCAGCTGCCGCCACAGCGGCGTCGGCCCGCCCCCGTGGACGACCCGGACGCTCGGCACCGGGCCTTTCACGGGCCGCGCCGGCCAGGCCGCGGCTGAGGAAACCGCGTTGGCCAGCGCGGCGCGGAGCGGGGTCGTGGCGGCACCGCCGAGCGTCGCCACCCAGCCGGCGACCAGGTCGTCGAGGATCGCCGGAGCAAGCCCCCCGTCGGGACGGAAGTCCAGGACGGCGGCGGCCTCCCGCTGGCTGCGGTAGCCGTCGTGCGTGAGGTTCGCCGAGGAGACGATGACGCGGACGAGCCGCTGGCGGTGGATCAGCACGATCTTGGCGTGGTGGCGGGGCAGGGCGATCGGGACCACGTCCACCCGCAGGCTGGGCCTCGCCCCTTCGGCCAGGGCGTGGGCGTCGCAAATCAGGGCACAATAGGACTCGGCCAGTTTCCGCTCCAGGGCGACCGGGGCGACGTACCCGCGGTCGCGGACCCCGCCCAGGCCGAGCAGGGTCGGCAGGAAGTCGTGCTCGAAGAAGTTCGGCTGGTCGAGGGACAGGCCGTACGTCGAGAGGACGGCCGAGCGCAAGGGGCCGTCCGCCTCGGCGGGCCGCACGGCGTCGAGCAGGTTCTGGGCGGGCGTTGCGGATTGTTTGGCCATGAGTTCCCCCTAGCGGATTCCGCACGCCTTCACGAACCGCTGCGCGCCGAAGGTCCGGTACGGGTGCCACGGGACCTGGTCCCAGCCGTCGTACCGGCCCGACCGGGGGAGCTGGTGCCTTTGGGCCGTCAGGCGGGCTGAGCCGTTGGCCGGGTCGCGGCGGACCCAGGCGGCCTTGCGTTCGCCGCGGTCGAACTTGCCCTGCTGCACGTCGCGGTGCCGGTCGAGGACCAGCCCCAGCAGATCCACACCGTCCGGAACGCCGCGGGCGGCTTCCGTGAAGCCGACGACCCCGGCGGTGGCGAACGCGGCACGGCAGTCGTTGGTCGTTTCCGGGTGGATGGCGGCCGCGTCCTCCGCCGCCGTGTGAAGGTCCCCGGCGGCCGAGCGCAAAGCCTGAAGCGCCGAGACGCAGGGGGAGGTGGCGGCGAGCAAATCCAGGCGGGCCTCCGGCTCGTCCGTGGCGGCGGCGCGGACGGCGTCGAAGAGGAACTGCACCGACTGGTAGAGGCGCTCGTAGGGGCGGATCAGGACGAGTGCCGCCTCGATCTGGCGAACGCACGGCGGGGGCGCTTTGAGGCGGTCCGTAGCTCCATTCCGGATTGCGCCGAGCAGCCGGTCGAGCAGGAGCGACTCCGAGATCCCGTCTTCTCCGACCTTCGCCAGCATCCGGAGCGCCGTCCAGCGGACGTCGTCCTCCCACCCGCCCTCTTCTCCGCCGCGGAGGGCGGTGGCGAGGCAGCGCCCCTCGTCGCGGGTGAACTCGCCCAGGTGGCACTTCAAGCCCCAATCCCTGAGCCGGTCGAGGGGGAGCGGGCGGTCCTCGTCCCAGACGGCCAGGTCGTCGTCGGGGCTGGTAAACGAGTCGGCCAGTTGCACCCCCAACGGGCGCGGCGTGACCGACCGCATCGTGGCGAGGTGGCAGTCCTCCATCAGTGTGGAGTACGCACCGATGCCGCCGTAGCGAACCTGGTTGGCCAGCAGGTTGAAGGAACTGGTGCGGATCGCCTTCTCCCGGCCGGAGAGCTCGCCCAGCCGGCGACGGACGTACTGGACGCCGCGCAATCCATCGACCGCTTTGTCCCCGACCGCGGCTTCGCTGGCGGCCAGCCCGCAGGCCAGCGCCCAAGCCCGCTCGTAGGACTTCACCGCAGCCATGCGGGCTTGTCGGAGGCGAACGGCCGAATCCGCGCTCCCGGGAAACGCCGCTTCCGCCGCCGCGACCGCCGCGCACAGCATGGAAACGTACCGCGGCGAAGTGGTCACCGTGGTGAAGCCCGGCAGCAGTTTGTTCGCCAAAGCGATGTAGCCGGCCTGGAACCCGAGCACGTCGATGCTGCCGCTGGCTAGGTCGAGCGGGTCGTAAGCGGTCCAAAACAGCTGCAAGCCGGGCGTCGCGTGTATGAGCATGGTGACCAGTTCCCTCGGCCCGCTCGGCGGTGGCGCGCCAATCACTGAGTGTTCCGGAGTGCCCTCGAATTCGAGCGTGCGATCTCGGACAAGCCGCGCCCACTACGCGAACCAGTGCTCGTTCGTGGGACCAGTACCGCCGGTCTGATTCTTCACGGCGTGGCCGGGAGGTACACGGAACCCTCGAGCCGTTTCACCCGGCCCTTTAATACCGCCAGTCCTCGTGGGCCAGCGGGGCCGCGTTCAGTTCGTCGCGGTACTGCCGCCACAGCGGCAGGTGCTCGTCCATCAGCGCGACGAACCGCTGGTTGTGGCGGCGTTCGAGCAGGTGTACCAGCTCGTGGACGACGATGTACTCAAGACACTTCGGCGGCTTCTTCGCCAACTCCAGGTTGAGCCAGATGCGGCGGGCCTGGACGGTGCAGCTACCCCACTTCGTCTTCATCCGCTTGATCCGCCACTCCGCGACCCGGACGCCGATGGCGTCCTGCCACTTCTCGACGAGGGGCGGGACGAGCGGGCGTAGCTGGTCCCGATACCAGCGGTGAAGCACTTCAGCCCGCTGGGCCGCGGTCGCGTCGGGCCGAGCGTGGAGGGTGAGCAAGGTCTTGCCACGGAGTTCAACCCTGCTCGGTCCCGCGCCCTCGATGACGCGGAGGCGGTAACGCGATCCGAGGAAGTAGTGGCTTTCGCCGCTGACCATTTCGCGTTCGGACTGCCGCGGCTGGGCCTGGAAACTCGCCTGCTGTCGCCTGATCCAGGCGAGCTTGCCGACGACGGCCAACCGAACGGCGTCGTCACTCACCTTCAGCGGGGCCGCGACGCGCACCCGCCCGTTGGGCGGGTAGACGCCGAGGTGCAGGTTCTTGATGTCCTTACGGTCGATCGCGACGGGGATGTTGCTCACCGTGATCGACCGAGCTTCAGTACTCATGCTGATTCTTCACCAGTTCCAGGACGCGGTCGGTCAGTCCCTCGTCGCCGTCGAGAACCGCCTTCATCGCGAGCCAGATCTTCTTTGCCTTAAACTTATTCCCTCGCCAGTCGTCCTGCCGGGCCTCGCGGACGGCCTTATCGACCGCTAGTGCCTTGGCCTCGTCGTTCTCCAAGTTGTCGAACAACGCCCGCTTCCCGGCCGTGTCGAGCGACGCCGGGTACGATGTGCCGCCCGCGGGGCACTTCGCCTGCTTCGTCAGCTCGACGATCTGCGCCAGGTACTCGCGGTACGCGATCGCGTCCTGCTTCCGCTGCTCGATCAGGGCGTCGAGCAGCTCGGACATCCGGTCGTAGTACTTCGGGTTGATCGGGTGCTCGTCGATGATCAGCTTGCGGACGTTGTTCTCGATGGTCTCGGCCACCGACGTCTCACTCGCCCGGATGCCCGGCGGCAGGGCCTCGACCGCGTCGGCCCCGCGTTCGACGATCAACTGAACGAGCGACAGGTCGTCGAACTCCGACACCTTCTCGCTCCCCTCGGCCCGGATGTACGTGTCGATCAGGTGCCGCATCGCCGGCTCGTAGGATTTCAGGTCGATCGCGTCGCCGCTGTGCAGTTTCACCTCGTCCCGCACGCACTCGAAATGCGTCACCTCGTCCTTGATGGCCGCGGCGTCGGCAGCGGTGTACCCGGCGGCTTCCATCTCGCCCGCGATGTTCGCGTAAGCCCGCACGAGCGCGGCCACCTGCTTGTACAGCGACAGCCGCCGCGGCTCGTTCTCCTTGAGCTGCGCCGCGTTACCCGGTTCGGTGGCGGAGAAGTACCTGAAGTACGCCGCTTGGTCCCGCGGCGGCTCGACCGGCTCGCACAACGCCTTCACCGCCTCGCGGGTTTCCTCCAGCCGCTCGCGTGCCTTCTCCAGCCGGTCTTCGAGCAACCCGGCGACGTCCTCCTTGTCGTACCCGTCGAGAGCGCCGGAGGTGTAGTCCTTCACCGCCCCTTTGAGGCTCTTGAACAGGTCCTTGTAGTCGACGATGTAGCCGTAATCCTTGTCGTCGCCGTCCAAGCGATTCACCCGGCAGATGGCTTGGAACAGGCCGTGGTCGCGCATCTGCTTGTCGATGTACAGGTACGTCGCGGACGGGGCGTCGAACCCGGTCAGCAACTTGTCGACCACGATCAAGAGCTTCATCTGGCCCGGCTGCTTGATGAACTTGTCCTTGACCTCCTTCTCGAACTGCTCGACCTTGTTTACTGCGGTCTCCGGGTCGTCCTTCGGGAACCACGCGGCCAGCATCTTCTTGTAGGTGTCGTACTGCCGCAGCTTCTCCGTCAGCCCCTCGCCGGTCTCCTCGCCCTTGATTGCCGCGGGCGACGGCTTGTAGGACGTGACGATCGCGCACTTCCCCTTCAGATCGGTCTCCGAGAACAGCTCGTAGAACTTGCACGCTTGGTAGATGCTGCCGGACACGAGCAGCGCGTTCCCGCGGCCGTCCATGAGCCGGGGCCGCTTCGCCATGTCCATCAGCACGTCGGCGACGATCATCCGCAGTCGGTCGAGGGAGCTGAGCACCTTTTGGAGCGTGCCCCATCGCTGCTTGAGCTGCGCCTTCGCGAGGTCGGTGAGCCCCTTCGTCTTGGCCTCGAACCACTCGTCGACCTTCTTCTGCGACGTGAGGTACTGTTCGACGTCGCGGGCCTCGTACCGCAGGTCGAGCACCACCTTGTCCCGCACAGCCTCGTCGAACTTGTACGTGTGGATGTACCGGCCGAAAACCTCGATGCTCCGGGCCTTGTCGTCCTTCAGGAGCGGCGTGCCGGTGAACCCGATGAACACCGCGCCCGGCAGGATCGACTTCATCGCCTCGTGCAGCTCGCCCGACTGGGTCCGGTGGCACTCGTCCACGAACACGAACAGGTTGCCCTTGGCCTTGAAGTTCGTCGGGAGGGCCTTCTTCATGTCGGCCACGAACCCCGCGACGTCGCCGCCCTCGTCGTCGCCGTCCTTGCCGCCGAACTTGTGGATCAGCGAGCAGACGAGCCACGGGGTCGTCGCGTTCAGCACCGCGATCAGGTCGGTCCCGCTCGTCGTCCGGTAGATGTCCTCGCCGGCCGGGAGGAACACCCGCTCGCGGATCTGCTCGTCCAGTTCGGTGCGGTCGGTGACGATGAGCACGCGGGCGTCGGTGACGTTCTCGCGAATCCACTTCGCCAGCCACACCATCGTCAGGCTCTTGCCCGACCCTTGGGTGTGCCAGATGATGCCGCCCTCGCGGCGGCTGACGAACTCCTGGGCGGCTCGAATGCCGAAGTACTGGTTGTGGCGGCACAGTTTCTTGACGCCGCCGTCGAACACGACGAAGTCGTGGATCAGTTCGAGGAAGCGGGCCTTCGCGCAGACTTGGAGCAAAGCCCGGTCCAGCAGGTTCGGCTCCGTGCTCTCTTCCTTCCACGACAGGTAGTACTTCTCCGGCGTCTGGATGGTGGCGTACCGCAGCCCCTCGGCGTCGTTGCCGGCCATCACGAATTGCATCGTCGAGAAGAACGGCTGGATGAACTCCTTCTTCTGGTTGTCGAGGTTCTGGCGTATGCCCTCGGCCACCGACACCGTGGACCGTTTCAGCTCGATGACGCCGAGAGCGATCCCGTTCACGTACAGGACAACATCGGGCCGCTTGCCGTGGGCGTTGGCGCAGACGACGGCGACCTCCTCGGCGACGGCGAAGTCGTTCTGGGTCGGCTTCGCCCAGTCGATGAGCCAGACCGTGACCTTCTTCTCGCCGACATCGGCCGCGACCTTTATGCCGTAGCGGAGCAGGTCGTACACCGCCTTGTTGCGGTCGTAGAGGCTCTTGCTGGTGTCCCCGGCCGTGGTGGTCAGGACGTGCAAAGCCCGGCCGATCAGGGTGTCGTCGTAACCCTGTCGCTTGAGGAACGCCCGGAGCAACGCTGGCTCGACGTTGCTGTTGTCCGGTCGGTCGATCCAGTTGCCGAGGTACTCGTAGCCGAGCGTCTTCGTGAACAGCTTCACGACCCGCTGCTGGGTGACTTTCTCACGCTGGCCGATGGTGGTCATGTCACGCCTTCACCAGTTTGAAACTGATCTGGTAGCGGTAGAAGACGACGCTGGGCACCATCACCAATGCCCGACGGATGCGCTGGTCGTCTTCGAGGGCGATGATCGCCCCGCAGACCTCCTGCCCGTCCTCCGCGAGTTCCTCTTTCACGTACCCCATGTACCGGAGCACTTGGCCGACGACGGCGTCGCTGGCCCGACCCTTCTTCAGCTCGACCACGAGCAGACGCTTCTTGTCCTTGCTGACGGCTAGGATGTCGAGCGGGCCGGTATCGGTGGCGTACTGCTGGCCGACGCGCTCCCCGTCCTCCTCGTAGATGTCGTACTCCTTGCCGAGTTCCGTCTGTGTCCAGTTCTGCACGAGGAAGTCTTCGAGGTGCTTCTCCATCGCGAAGGCGGACGCGTCCTCAACAGTCTCGTCGGTGACGATGATCTTGGGTGCGGACAGGCCGCCGATCAGCTTCTCGATCTCCTCCCGGTAGCGGGAGATGTTGCACAACGTCCCGATCGACCCGGTCGAGTTGCGCAGGGCCTCGCTCATGGCCGCCCGGTCGAGCGTCGCGGCCGACCACTGGACCGGGCGGCGGTGCGGGAGCGGCTGATCGGGCACGTAGTAGTAGTCGCCGGTGACCTCCGCGACGCGGTACGACCCGCTCCCGTCCGGGCACAGCACGACGTCGCCCCTCGCGATACCCCGCGACACCGTCCACAGGAACCCGCACGACAGCCCGGCCGTGATCTTGGACTTTTCAGGGTGCTTGTCGAGGTAGACCGGGATGTAGTTCCGGTTGAACGTCCGCCACTCGTCAGGGAGCTTACCCGTCAGATCCTCCGCGATGCCGAAGTCGGCACCGATGAAGTTCCCCGCAAGGCATTCCGCGGCGTGTAAGCTCTTCTTGCCCAGCATCACCCGGTAGTAGGATTTCATGCTCCCCCCGGACTTGGTTGCGACGCGGCAGGTGTGCGCGGTGGTTGCATACGCGTCTCAGCAGTGCGATGGTCGTTCAGGTCAACCCCGTGCGTCCGTGCAGCGTGCCGTTCGTTAGTGGTCGAGGTACTTGCGAATTCGGGCGTTCGTCCACTGTGCGGCTTCGTCGTAGATCCAGTCGGTGAGCAGGTGGTCGGCGATGTCGCCGTCGTACACCGGGTACGGGTCGCGTTCGTCTTCGTCCTTGTCCGCCCAGTCCGATCCCGGTTCCGTTTGTAGCCAGATCGCTTCTCGTTCGTGAGCGGGCAGTTGCCCGACGAGGTCGAGCACCAGCGACCTCGTGGTACTGTCGTAAGCGTCCCAGTAAATTGAGTGTTCGTACTGAACCTGAACGCAGATCTCGTCCCACGTACTTTGCAGCCCGGAATCGTCTCCCGACAGAATCGACGACTTCATGCCCTGAAGGTGCACGATCACCTTGCGGGTGAGTTGCTCGCACGCGAGCTTGGCGACCTCTTTGACGATGGCCGACTCGGACAATTTGCGGCTCATAGCAGCCTCGTGCGCCCGGTCAGCAACTCCTGCATCATCCCCTCCTTGAGCAACTTCGTCTTGTCCCGCCGATCTTCCAACGCCGCGATCTCCGCGTCCATGTCGGAGAGCACTTCGGCAATCGCCATCTGCTCTTCGACGGGTGGAAGCTCAACTCGGAAGGACTTCATGTCCTTGTTCGTAATCTGGTTGATCGTGGCCCCGATGTTCTCGTGGATCTGTCGCTGAATGATGTTCGACTGAAACACATGCACGAGGAACCGGGAGTGCGGCGTGCGGAAGACGGACATAAAGGCCCCGAACGAGTGGCCTGCTGCGTCCTTGTCAAGCCGCACGCACTTCCCAATGAGAGCTCTGCTTCCGTTGCGGACACATACCAGAATGTCGCCTTCACGAACGAAAAGGTGAGGCGGGATCGTCTTCTCCACAAAGACGCAGTCCTCGTAGCTCAGTTTCCGGTCTTGGATGTTGGAAGCCCGTAGCACCAGGGTGCCGTGCTCCACGACATCCTCCGGTTGGTATGTCAGGCCGATGACGCAGTCACCGATCTCGCCCAGCGTTTTCTTTTCCCACTCCCCGCGGAAGCCCGGCAGCCGGGTTTGGCCGGTGAGCAGTTGCTGCATCGCGGCCTGCTTGAGATCGCGTTTCTTGACGATGGACTGGTCCAGCAACGCGAGTAGCGCATCGACATCGCCCAACGCCGCCGCGATGGCCCGCTGTTCGGGGAGCGGTGGAACTGGAAAAGGGAGATTTGCGAACCGCCCCGAACCCAGGTGAGCGATCGACGTCGTCTGCGACGCGATGGACGCGAACACGCCGGTGACGAGATACCGCTGGAAGACGACTTGCGCGAACTCCGGTATCGTGCCCTCATTGGCTCTGAAGCGGACCAGCGTGTTCTGGAAACAACAATCCGAGGGCTGCCCGCGGTAGATCGCACTCCGGCCGACGAGTTCGAGACTCTGACCCTCGTTGAGTAGGATGTCACCGTCCCGGAGCAGAAACCGCTCCTTCTCTTTCGTCGTGAAAGGCATCTCCAGCACGTCGCTCGTGTCAACGTAACCGTCGAACACGTTAGCAACGCGCAGGTATTTGCAGAGTTCGCCGGTGTTATGAGGGGAGCGTTGTCTCCCGCCCAGCACTTGGCCAGCGGTCCCGATCTTCGTGACCTCCCACCCGTCTGGGATCACGCCCACGTCGGTCTGCTTGTAGCCGGGCTTCACTTCCATGACGCCCCCATCTTCTTGAGATGGCTCCCGACACGGGCCGACAGGGCCTCCAGTTCCGTGCCCAGTTTCGGCAGCGGCGTGGCGTACCGCTCGGCCAGTTGCTTGACGCGGCCGGTGAGTGCCTGTGACACGCGGTCCAGTTCGCTCTGCACGTCGGCCGCGAGCGTCTTCACCCACTTGTCATCCACAACCAGCGTCTTGACCTCGTCCTCGGTGAGTGCCCCGTACTTCGCCAGCACCTTCTCGTCGAGTGCGTCCTGAAACTCGCCCGCCTTCGCCAACGCCTTCGACTCCTCTTCGAGCAACCGGGCGTACTGCTCCAGCACCTTCAACTCGTCGGCGAACTCCTTGTCACCCTTGATGGTCTTCAGCCGGGCGGTGAGTGCGCCCTTCGTAATCTTCCCCTTCTCGTCGGTGACCTCCGCGAGCAACCCCTCCTCGCCCCCGTGTTCCTCTTCCAACTCGTCGAGAGCCTGCACCGCTTTCGCGGCCTCGGCCTCCCACCGCTCGATCTCCAGTCTCTCGGCCTCGTAGTAGCGGCCGACGATCAAAGCCGGGGGCACCAGCTCGACCTTGAACTTCTTCTTGCCGACGACCAGGTCGGGCTTGGTCGTGCTCTTCTTGCCCTTCTCCTCGACGATGAACTGCGGCTTCACGGCCTTCACCCAGCCGTCGTGGCTGACGGCGTACACGTCGTCCTGCATGACGTCGGCCCAGTACGTCATCAGGTGCTGGTACACGTCGTACGGGTCCACCAGGGGAGCCGCCTCGAACGTCTTCAGTAGGTGTTCCGAAATGACGTCGAGCAACACCTTCGGCCGGTCGCCGACAGCGATGCCCCTGAGCTTCGGCGTGTTCGCCTTCTTCCACTTGGCGAACAGTGCGGTCACCGACTCGTTGAACGTCGTGAACTCGGCGTGGCCGAAGATAGTCGCCTTGAGATCGGCCGGAGCGACCGCGAGCGAGCAGTAGCCGGTGCGGTCGGCATTCTTGAACAGGGAAGCCCGCACACCGGGGAACACCTTCCAGTAGCGATCAAGGGCGTCGACGTCGCGGACCGGGATGCCGCCGCGGAGGTGGGCGTCGATGTCTTGCAGGTCTTCCGGCTCGCTGCTGTCGATGTACCGCGGGATGTTCAGGTTGTAGGCGTTCTTGGCGTCGGCGATCTCCGTCAGCGGCACCAGCCGCGAGTACCGCGGGATCTCGACCTGGCGGTTGAAGGTGTCCACGATCTTGTGGATGTCCTGCGCCCGGAGCCGGTTCTTGTTCCCGTCCTTCATGAACCCCTTGCTGGCGTCGATCATGAAGACGGCCTTGCGGTCCGCGGCCCCCTCCTTGTCGAGGACGATGATGCAGGCAGGGATGCCGGTGCCGTAGAAGAGGTTCGGCGGCAGGCCGATGACGCCCTTGATGTACCCGCGGCTCACGATCTCGCGGCGGATGGCGGCCTCGGCGTTCCCGCGGAACAGGACGCCGTGGGGCAGGTTTACCGCCGCCTTCCCGGTGCTCTTGAGCGACGCGAGGATGTGGAGCAGGAACGCCATGTCCCCGTTCTTGGCGGGCGGGACGCCGAACTTGAACCGCTCGTACGGGTCGTTCGCCACGTTGACGCCGTTCGTCCACGACTTGGCCGAGAACGGCGGGTTGGCGACGACGAAGTCGAAGGTCTTGAGGTTGTCCTTGTTCTTCTCGTCCTTGAAGTACGGGGCGGCGAGGACGTTGTCCTTCCAGACCTCGGCCGTGCCGCAGTCGTGCAGCCACATGTTCATCTTCGCCAACGCGGCCGTGGCGTTGTCCATCTCCTGGCCGTACAGGGTGAACTCGCGGCCGGTGACGCTCTTCGCCTCGTCGTGGGCCTTCAGCAGCAGCGACCCGGACCCGCACGTGGGGTCGTAGATGGTCGGCGTGGCAGACTTCGCGGTGCCGACGCCCAGCACCTTCGACATCACCCGCGACACTTCGGCCGGCGTGTAGAACTGCCCCTTGCTCTTGCCGCTCTCCGTGGCGAAGTGCCGCATCAGGTACTCGTAGGCGTCGCCCAGCAGGTCGTCGCCCTCGGCCCGGTTGCCGCGGAAGTCGAGTTCGGGGGTGTTGAAGATGCCGACCAGGTTGGACAGACGGTCCACCATCTCCGTGCCCTTGCCGAGCTTCTCCGGGTCGTTGAAGTCGGTCTGGTCGATCACCCCTTCGAGCCCGTTGGCCTTCGCCAGGGTGCCGATGATCTTGTTGATCTTGTCGCCGATCTCCGGGTCGCCCTTCACGGCGACCATGTCCGCGAACCCGCCCCCCGCGGGGACGTTGAGGAGTGCGTCCTTCTGCCCCGCGTACTTGTCGGAGACGTACTTCACGAAGAGCAGCACGAGGACGTAGTCCTTGTACTGCGAGGCGTCCATACCGCCGCGGAGTTCGTCGCAGCTCTTCCACAGCGACGAGTAGAGTTCGGACTTCTTGAGGGCCATGGGCTGCGCGATCCTTCGGGGCACCAACGGTGTCAGGACGAGCGGCGGGCTGCGGCTTTAATCTGACGGCCGCTCGCTCGTTTATTTCTTCGGGCGGCTGTTCACCTTGGGGAGGATAGTTTACCATCACCCCAGCACCCCGAACAACCACCAAAGCGCTCGGTTGGAGAACTCCTCCCCGCGGTGAAGTCCATGCCAGTCGTCCCAGTCGCCTTGCCCGTTCTGCCCACCACCGCCCCCCTGCGGCTCACGCCCACCGACGTCACGCGGTTCGTGCGACTGCAACAGTGCGAGCGGTTCCTGCGGTTCCGGCTCGCCGAGCGCGCCGGGCAGACGTTCGTGGAGCCGTACGGGGTTAACGTGCAGCGCCTCGCGCCGCTGCTGTCGCTCTCCGGCAGCACCTTCGAGAGCGACGTCGAGAAGGACATCGCCGCGAAGGGGAAGTGCGTCAACTACGTCGCGATTCACGGGAAGTCTGCCAATCGGAAGGCCAACAACGCCGAAGTGGTCACCGCTGCCCGCGCGCTCAAACCCGGCGAAACTGTCACCCTCTTCCAAGTGCGATTGGAAGCCGGGCTTAACGACTGGCGGCTGCGCGGCGACGTGGACCTGATCCGGCTCTCGCGCGCCGCCGACGGTGTGCTGCGCGTGCTGATCGCGGACATGAAGTCCACGGTCGAAGCGAAGGTCGAGCACCGGCTTCAGGTCGCGTTCTACCGGCTCATGCTGGAAGCGATTCTGAAGGACGCGAGCGTCGCGCACGAGGAACCGCAGACGGCGATCCTGTTTCGCCCGCCGCCCGATCCCACGCCGGAAGAGGAAGACGACCTTCGGCCCTTGCGCGAAGCCGCACAGAGCACCTTCGGCGTCGACGGATACCTGCTCGAAGTGGTCGCGGACCCAGAGGCGTACACGCGCGCCGCGCACGACCTCGTGCTCGGCGCCGACTCCACCGCCCGTCGCGTGGCGGCGACGCCCTTCGAAGACGTGCCGTACGCGCTGAACTTCAAGTGCGACGACTGCCTGTATACCGAGTTCTGCATGAAGTGGAGCGCGGAGGCCAAGGACCTGTCGCTGCTCCCCTACGCCACCGGCACCGACAAGGACGCGCTGCACCGGGCTGGCGTCACCACCATTCCCGCGCTCGCCGCGCTCAAGGACTTCGCGCCTGCGGCGGACGGCGAAACGCCATCCGAGTTGGTGCCCGCGCCTGGCCGCGAGGCGCAGGTGAAGCAGATCGGGGCCGCGTGGTCGGTCGGCCCGCGTTTGGATGAGCTGATTCACCGCGCCAAGAGCTTCTGCCGCTCGGTACTCAAAGACGGCTCGCGGGCGCTGACGTACATCCCCGGCAAGGGGAACAGCACGCTGCCGGTGTGCGCGCCGGACCTGAACCCGAACCTCGTGTGGGTGTACCTCGACGCGCAATTGGACTTCCTCGAAGGGCGCGCGTACCTGCTCGGCGCGCTCGTGGTCGCGTGCGCGAACGGCGCGCCGGTCGCGCGGCGGTCGGTCGTCCGCATCACCGACGGCCCGCCGGACGCCGCCGAGACAGAGCGCAAGTTGTTCGTCGAGTGGACCCGCGACCTCGTAACGGCGGTTGCCGAACTCGCGGCGTCCGGCGCGCCGAAGGGCGAACCGAAATCGGCCCCGGTCCACGTCGTGTTCTTCGACCGCGGCGCGCAGCGCGTGTTGCTCGAAGGGCTGGCGCGCAACTTCCCCCCGGTGCTGTCGCACACACCGCCCCTCTACGACTTCCTCACCCAGTTGGCGGCCTTCGACTCGCCCATCGCCACCTACCTCGACGAGGAACTGCGCGCGTTCAAGAACTTCCCCATGACCTGCCAGTCGCTCCAGTCGGTCGCGACGTTCCTGAAGTTCGAATGGAACGCCCCGCACAAGTTCCGCGAGCTGTTCCGCGCGCGGCTGTTCGACTACCTCGGCAAGCTGGACTCCGGCGGCGAGAGCGAGTGGTACACGAAGCGCGCCCGGTTCGCCAGTTGGGTGCCGCTGGAGTACGCCTACGCCGGCTGGGGCGCGCTCCCGAAACCGACCGACGGGCACGACGAGTTCGCCGACTATCGGGCCGTCACGACCGACCTCGTGGTCGCGTTCGAAGCGCGCCGACTCGAAGCCGTCGAGCACGTCGCCGCGCGCCTCACGGGCAACAAGTACACCACCAAAACGCCCTACGCGCTCCCGAACGTGGAGAAGTTCGACGACAAGGCGCTGACGCTCGCGGACGCGCTGCACGAGTTCGTCACCATCGAGCGGCTGGTGGAACTGAACGACTGGAAGGCGACCCGGCACGCGCCCGCGGAGCGCCGCGTGCTGATGGGCGACTGCCTCTTGGTGCGGTACGTCGAAGCGGACCAAGAGCCGGTCGTCGCGGAGCAGAACCGCGAGAACGAGCGCCGGCGGCTGAAGCGGGAGGCGCTCAAAGCGGCGCACACCGCGGCCACCCCGGACAAGCCGTTCCGGCTGAACAAGGAGCAATCCGCGGAGTGCAAGTGGTCGGCGGAGGGGTTGCGGCTGAAGTTGCGCGTCGAAACCGCGGGCGTGGACTGCGACCTGCACGAGGCGCTGTTGCTGTCCACGATCCGCGAGGGTGAACGGCTGGTGCTGTACCGGCGCTGGACGGTCGACGAGCGGCTCCCGGTCGCGGACCGGCAGGAGTTCCCGCCCACGCCCAAGCAGATGCTCTACGGGCAGCGGTGCGAACTGGTGCGCATCGCGGCGACCGAAACGGACGCCGCGGGCCGCGTGACGAAGGCCGCGGCCGAAGTCGAGCTGAAGGACGGGTTCGGGGGCGACGCGATGCTCCCGTACGTGTTCGCGGGCATCAACCGGCCCCTCGCCGAGGGCGAACTGTACACGCTGGACCCGTGCCCGAACGCCATTTACAGCTACTGGTGCGCGAAAGTCGTCGAAGGCCTGCGCGCCGGCGAGCCGAACGCGCTGTACGCGCGGCTCGTGACTCCGCCGGCACAGGGAAGCGCGGCCGGCGCGCCGGGCCAAGAGGCGTTCCTCGCGGGGTTGGACGCGTTCCGCGCCGCGGGCCTGATGCACGACTTCGAGCCGGGCAAGCGCGAGTTCATCGGCGCGCACGCCGCCACGCCGGTGCTCTTGGTGCAAGGACCGCCGGGCACCGGGAAGAGTTACTCCACCGCGTTCGCGGTGTTCGCGCGGCTGCAAGCCGCAATGCGCGCCAAAGCGCCGTGCCGCGCGTTCCTGTCGTGCAAGACCCACGCCGCGACCGACGTGCTCGCGGAGAACGTGCTGGCGGTGCGCGACAAGCTCGCGGAGTTGCGGCAGGCGAACCGCAAGCTGTTCGATGCGCACTTCGACAAGCGACTTCTGGAGGTGCCGATCTACCGCGTCGCGCCGCGCGAGCAACCTCCGGAGGGAATCGTTCCGCTGGGCAAGGACAGCGAGAAGGAGTCCGGCGAGGACAAGAACGCGGACGCCATTCAGGAGCACGAGTGGGCGGTGGTGGCGGTCACGCCCGGCGGCACCTACCAGATGCTCAAGAAGAAGTGGCCCAAGGGCGTCTTCGGGCGCGACCTGTGCGACCTGCTCGTGCTGGACGAGGCAAGCCAGATGAACCTGCCGGAAGCGGCGATGGCGGCGCTCGCGCTGAAGTCGGGCGCGCCGCTCGTGGTGGTGGGCGACCACCGGCAGATGCCGCCCATCGTGAAGCACGACTGGGACCGCGAGGCGCGGCGCACGTTCCGTCAGTTCGCGGCCTACGAGAGCCTGTTCGACACGCTCCGGGCGCTGAACCCGCCGGTGATTCGGTTCGCGGAGAGCTTCCGGCTGCACGGGGCGATGGCCGAGTTCCTCCGGCAAGAGGTGTACCGGCACGACGGCATCCACTACCACTCGCAGAAGCGCGACCTGCTGGACGTGCACGCGGACGCGGACCCGTTCGTGACGGGGGTGCTGCGGCCGGAGTTCCCGCTGGTGGTGGTGACGCACGGCGAGTGCGCCAGCCAAGTGCGCAACGCGTTCGAGCAGGCGCTCGTGACGCCCGTGTTGACCGCGCTCGCGGACCCGGCGCGGTACGGGTTGGGGGCAGAGGAGGGCTTGGGCATCGTGGTGCCGCACCGGGCGCAGCGCGCGGCGCTCCAAGAGGCGTTCCCGCAGTTGTGCGTGATCGACGCCGCGACCGGCTTGCCGACCAAGTCCGCGATCGACACCGTGGAGCGGTTCCAAGGGGGCGAGCGGACGGTGGTGCTGGTGAGCGCGACCGAGAGCGACCGCGCCTATTTGCTGGCGTCGAGCGCGTTCCTGTTGGACCCGCGACGGCTCACGGTGGCGGTGAGTCGCGCCAAGCGGAAGATGATCCTCGTGGCCGCGCAGAGCATCTTCACGCTGTTCAGCCCGGACGAGGAGACGTTCGCGAACGCGCTGTTGTGGAAGAACCTGCTGTTACGCACCTGCACCACACTCTTGTGGGAAGGCGACCGCGACGGGGTCCCGGTGAAGGTGTGGGGCGGATCAGCACTCGGCGACACCTGAGCCCACCAGATCGACCGCGCCAGTTGAGGGCCGGGTAAGCCGCGCCACCGGCGCGCGCGGCCGTCCGAGCGATCCCGACGGTGTACCTTGCGGCGAGTGGGCGCGCCCGTTCGTACCTTCATTTCGGTCGATAACCCGTCACTCTACGGTGAACCACAGCTTAGCACTTGAGCCGCGGTTCCGCCGCACGGCTCCGTCGGCCCGTCCGCGCTTCGTTACGCGGTCGGTGTCGGACGGGTGTGGACGTGCGGTGCCCCATTCGCCCTCGGAGGTGTTGCGATGGTGTCGTCCCGTTCTGTTCCCGTGCCGGTCGCCGCGACCGATCACGATCCGATCCGCGCCAAGTTCGCGGCGGCGCGCGCCGAGCTGTCGGCGGCGCTGATCGAGCGCGAAGACGAGGTGGATCTGGTGCTGACCGCGCTGGTGGCCGGCGAACACGCGCTGCTCGTCGGGCCGCCGGGGTGCGGCAAGTCGCTGCTGCTCGACTCGGTGCTGGCCCGCACCGGCGGTTCCAAGTTCGCGCTGTTGCTCACGAAGTTCACCACCCTCGAAGAGGTGACCGGGCCGGTCAGTCTCCGCGCGCTCAAGGAGGACCGCTACGTGCGCGTCACCGCGGGCAAACTGCCCGAGGCCGACTTCGCGTTTTTGGACGAAGTCTTCAAGGGGTCGTCGGCGATTCTCAACTGCCTGCTGAAGGTGCTCAACGAGCGCACCTACGACGCGGGCGACGGGGTCGTGAAGCCGGTGCCCCTGAAGCTGTGCGTGGCCGCGTCCAACGAGTGGGCCAGCCCCGACACCGGCAAGGAACTGGCGGCGCTCAGCGACCGGTTCTTGCTGCGCGCCGAGGTCGGCCCGATCCGGTCCCGCGCCGGTCGCGAGCGGTTGTTGTGGTCCAACGACCACACGCCCGCGGTGTCCGCGATGATCACCCCGCACGAACTGGACGTGGCGCGGGCGGAGGTGCGGGCGCTGCCGTGGACCGCGGAAGCGAAGGAGGCGCTGGGGTCGGTGCTGGCGGAGTTGGCGAAGGAGGGCGTGCGCCCCGGTGACCGGCGGCAGTTCAAGACCGTGGGCGCGGTGCGCGCGTTCGCCTACCTGTGCGGCGCGGACGAAGTCCGGCCCGAGCACTTGGAGGTCGCGCGGTTCTGCCTGTGGGACGACCCGCACGAGCAGCCGGCGAAGGTGGCGCAGGTGATCGCGAAGGTCGCCAACCCGCCGGGCAT
>JALHNS010000020.1 GCA_022843445.1 Gemmata sp. | reverse complement strand
GAATCGACGAACCCGGGCACCGAGCCGCAGTTGCGGCACGCGACGCAACCGATCACCCCGGCCCCCGCACCGAAGACCAAACCCAAGGCGAAAGCGGACCCCGCACCGGCCCCGGACCGCGACGACTCGGCCGAGCAGCCGTCCGGCGCGCGCAAGCGCGCCCCCAAATCGAAAAAGGCGCGCAAGGCGAAGAGCGCCGGGACGCGCGGGGCCGTGCTCGGCGGGATCGCGGCGGTGCTCGCCGTGGCGGCGCTGGTGGTGCTGCTGCGCGGGCGCGGCGAGGGCACGTTCGAAGTGCGCGCCGCCGATTCGGCCACCGAGGCGCGCCTGAAGGGCGCGCGGGTGCTGCTGTTCGCCGACGGCAAAGAGCGGTACGCGCTGGGGCCGGGCGACCTCACGGCGAAGGTCGCCGCCGGCCAGTACACGGTGCGCCTCGACGGCGCGCCGGACGTGGCCCTCGACGCCACGACCGTTCAGTTCAAGCGCGGCGAGACAGTGACCGTGCGCGCGACGGTCGCGCCCGCGGTGGTTAAGAAACCGGACCCGCCGAAACCCCTCCCGAAGGCGGACCCGCCGAAGGAGGACCCGCTCGCCGAGCGCCGCGCCGCCGACTACCTGTCGCGCAACGGCGCGACGATCATCCTCGGCACCCCCGGCGGCGAAATCGAACTCCCGCCCGGCGCGCCGCTGCCCCCGGGGCCGATCCGCCTGTTGCACTTCCGTATCGGTGAGCAGGCGTCGGCGACCGACGAGGGCCTCGCGGCGCTCGCGGGGTGTTCGCACGTTCGCAACATCGACATGCAAGGCGCGAAGGCCGGCACCGCGGGGCTGGCACACCTGCGCGGCCTCGCCACGCTCGAGTTCCTCGCGATCACCCCCAATTTCGACGACGCGGGCGTCGCCCTGTTCGACAACTGCACGAACCTGCGCGCGTTCTGGGTCGGCGGCACGAAGGTGACGGACGCGGGCATCGCCCGGCTCCGCGGTCGGCCGCACCTGCGCGACGTGCGCGTCGCGAGCACCGACTTCAGTGACGCCGGGCTGGCGCACCTGAAGGAGTGCCCGGAACTGGACTACCTGTTCATCTTGGGTACGAAGGTGACGCGCGCCGGCGTGGAAGACTTCGCGCGCGCGAAGCCGAAGTGCAAGATCGAATGGAACGGCGGCGTCATCGAACCGCGCGAGAAGTAGCTCGCGGTCGAAGAGTTTTCGACGGGATTAGAGGGTTGAAGAGGATACGGACAGTTCCGAACAATTGTCTTCAAATGTCCGCATCCGCTTCATCCTGTAATCCCGTCGAAACTGTTTTATTTGCTGACGTCAGCCCTACTCTTTGTTCTTTTTCTTGGGCGGCATTAGCAGGCTACCGAACGCTTCTTTCGGGTGCGCCGCGGGCACTTTCAGATCGTTGCGCAACTTGTCCAACTCGGCGCGCAGTTCCTTCACCGTCTCCGCGTACTTCGGGTCCGCGTACACGTTCTTCGTTTCGTTCGGGTCGGCTTGCCGGTCGTACAGTTCCCAGTAATCCGGGCTGTTCGTACCGTCGGGTTTCGGAACGTAGAACCGCACCAGTTTGTAGCGGTCGGTCACAACGCCGTAGTGCGGCATCACCTTGTGCGGCGCGGGGTACTCGAAGTACTCGTAGTAGAAGCTCTTCCGCCAGTCCTTCGGCGTTTCGCCCTTGAGGAACGGCAGCAGGCTCTTGCCCTGCATCTCCGGGTCCGCGGGCACGCCGGCCGCGTCCAAGAACGTCTGCGCGATATCGACCGTGCTCACGAGGCTGCTCGTGCTGAGGCCGGCTTTGCCCATCGCCGGCCAGCGGGCGAGCATCGGTGTCCGAACAGATTCCTCGAACACCCAGCGCTTGTCGAACCAGCCGTGTTCGCCGAGGTAGAAGCCCTGATCGGAGCAGTAGACCACGAGCGTGTTCTTCGCCAAGCCCTCGTCGTCGAGGAACTTCAGCAGCTTGCCGACCGCGTCGTCTACCGCTTTCACGCAACCGAGGTAGTCGTGCATGTAGCGGTTGTAGCGCCAGCGGGTTAGTTCCTTGCCTTCGAGTTTGGCCTCGCGGAAGGCTTTGTTGCGCGGCTCGTAGTAGGCGTTCCACTCCTTCAGTTGCTCCGCGTTGATGCCGGGGGGCGCGACCAACTTCGCGTCGAGTTGCGAGAAGGTCTTCTCGATGGTCATGTCCTGCTCGGCGACCGCGGGGCCGCGCTTCGAGAGGTCTTCGAAGAGCGTCTCCGGTTCCGGGTACTTGCGGTCCTTGTCGTGGCCGAGGTGCCGCAGCGGCGGCGACCACTCGCGGTGCGGGGCCTTGTGCTGGCTCATCAGCAGGAACGGCTTGGTCTTGTCGCGCTTCTTGATCCACTCGATGCTGAAGTCGCCGATCAGGTCGGTCGTGTAGCCGGTGTGCTGCACGCGCTGCCCGTCCTTAATCATCGGCGGGTTGTAGTAGATGCCCTGCCCCGGCAGAATGTGCCAGTGGTCGAACCCGGTGGGTTCGGAGATGAGGTGCCACTTCCCGATGATCGCGGTCTGGTATCCGGCCTTCTGGAGCAGTTTCGGGAACGTGACTTGCGTGCCGTCGAACCGCGAATTCGTGTTGTTGTAGAACCCGTTGCGGTGCGAGTACTTCCCGGTGAGGATCGTCGCGCGGCTCGGCCCGCAGATGGAATTCGGCACGAGCGCGCGGTCGAACCGGCACCCCTCTTTGGCGATGCGGTCGAGGTTCGGCGTGTCGAGCAGCTTGCGCGGGTCGCCGTAGGCGCTGAGCGCTTGGTAGGCGTGATCGTCGGTGAAGATGAACACGAGGTTCGGCTTCTCCGCGGCCCGCACCGGCGAAGCGGCGAAGAGAGCGACGAGCGGAACGAGGTAGCGCATTGGCGGCGTCTCGCGTGGGAAGAGGGAGTAGGCGAGAGTGTAGGCGAAGTGTGGGCGATTACCAACGATTGAGCTTGTCGAGGTCCAGCCCCTTCTTGGCTTCGCGGAGCGCGGTCGCCCAATCGTCGCCCTTGCCCTTCCAGCGGATGTAGGCGTGTGTGAACACGGTTCGGCTCTCGAAGAGAGCGTCCACGACTACCAGCTCGCCGGCTTCGGGCGCGTTGAAGAAGGCTCCGGCGCGGCGCATCGCTTCCAAGCGGGCGGGCGAAGTGACGGAGTGCAAGTGAAAGGTTGCGGAGTCGTCGCGGTCGCGGAGCGTGAGTTCGGCGCGCGCCGCGTCTTCCACATATCGGTACGCCGACGCGCGTCCGACGACGCGGAACGCCTTCCCGCGATACTTCGCGTCGCCGGCTTCCACGTCTTGGAACGCGCGGAACCCGTCGTGCGGCGCGCGGTCGAGCGCGACGAGGTATTCCGGTGGCCCCGGTTCGCGCTCGTAGTCGTCGAGCGCGCGCTGCCGCGCGTCGTGTTGGCGCTGCTGGTGGCGCTCGCGCGAGCCGCGGTTCGCCACCAGTGCCACCAGAATCAGCACCGCGAGCAGCGAACCAAGAATGAGCCAGCGGCGGCGCGTCACTTCCGGGCCTTCGGGTGCGTGAACGGCACCCAGCCGCCGTTCTGCTTGCTGCTCTCCACGCACCGCGTGATGAACAGCATACCTTCCACGCCGTCGTACACGTTCGGGTAGATCGTGTTCACCGTCTCAAATTTCTCTCCGGTCGCGCGCTTCACGAAGGCGTCGTAGGCCGTGCCGTAGATGTTGGCGAACGCCTCGAAGAACGCTTCCGGGTGTCCGCTCGGCAGCCGAACGCTCGCCCCGTGCGCGGCCCCGAGGTACGGCCCGCCGTTGCGGGTGTACAGCTTGTGCGGTTCGCCGTTCTTGCGCACCAGCAGTTTGTTCGGCTCCTCTTGGTGCCACTCGATCGCACCCTTCGTGCCGTCCACTTCGATGAACAGGTCGTTCTCGCGGCCGTGCGAAATCTGACTCGCGGTGACAGTCGCAAGCGCGCCGTTCTCGAAGCGCACCAGCGCGACGCCGTAGTCGTCGAGCGCGCGGCCCTCTTCGAACACCTTCAGCGAGCACGACAGTTCCTTCGGCAGCAACCCGGAGATGTAGCGGCCGAGGTTGTAGGCGTGCGTGCCGATGTCGCCGAAGCACCCGGCCGCGCCGCTCTGCTTCGGGTCGGTGCGCCACTTGGCCTGCTTCTGGTCGCTGCTTTCGAGGCGCGTGCGCAGCCAGCCCTGAATGTAGTTGGAGCGGATCGCGTTGATCTCGCCGAGTTCGCCGTTCAGCACCATCTCGCGGGCCTGCCGCACGAGCGGGTAGCCGGTGTAGTTGTGCGTGACCGCGAACACCACCCCGCTCTTCTCCACTACCTTCAAAAGCTCTTCGGCTTGGGCGAGGTCGAAGGTGAGCGGCTTGTCGCAGATGACGTTGAACCCGGCTTCGGCGAACGTCTTGGCGATCTCGAAGTGCGTGTGGTTGGGCGTGGCGACCGAGACGAAATCGACCTTGTCCGCGCGCTTGGCTTCGGCTTCGGCCATCTCCTTGTACGACCCGTACGCGCGCTCCGCGGGGATGTCGTAATCGCTCGCGGACGCCTTCGCCTTCGCGGGATCGCTCGAAAGCGCCCCGGCGACGAGCGCGGCGCGGTTATCGAGTACGGCGGCGGTGGCGTGTACGCGGCCGATGAACGCGCCTTGCCCGCCCCCGATGAGGCCCATGCGGAGCTTGCGATTGAGCGAACCGTTGGTCGGCACGATGAGAACTCCGAGAGAGAGGAAGCGAGTGCGTATCGTGCCGAGATTGTAAGGCGAACCGCGCGCCGCGGCGAGCGCGAGCTACCCGAAGCTGTATTCCCATTCTTCCGCGTTTGTCTCGGCGAACGCTGCCAGCACGCTATCGATGCGTTCAACGATCCACGCCAGTTGTTCCGCACCCAGTAGGGCCAAACGGAGTTGGCAGAGTTCTTGAAGGATGGGACCGATGAGTTCGTCCGGCACAACGGTCAATGCGCCGCCGCTGAAGTGAGGAACCCAGACCAGCCCGAGTCGTTCGCAAGCGGGAAGCCAGTGTTCGTTGAATCCGCGAAGGGACCCGAGAGGCACGTCTCGGAATTCGCCCGTGTGCCGGTTCTTGAGGCTCATACTGACAGACACGCGCACCCCTCGCGTCACTCACGTTCGGCCCAAACCTCGAACGCGAACCACAGGACCGCCGCACCGACCACCGCCACGAACGCCCCGATCTGTCCAGCGACCGCGAAACCTACGGCACCCACCAGAGCGACCACGAGAATTGACACCAGCGTTCCGAAAGGGCTCCATGACGCCAAATCGATAAAGTCGCGCGTCACTCTGCGCGGTGTGTCTTGCACTGGAACCGCGTCACCAGTTTCGAGGGGCGCGGGCGCTTCGTTCGCGCCGCACTGCGGGCATGTGGTGTCGCGGTTCTGAAGCGGCGCGCGGCACCGCGGGCACGGGCGCATAGGTCGATCTTGTGGTTGTGCCCTTCGAGTGAAGTGAGTGTACCGCACGTCGCTCGGTTACACCACACCCTTCGCGCGGAGCGCGCCCACTTCCGACGCGCTGAGGCCCAGCACGCTGGAAAGCACGCTCGCGGTGTGTTCGCCCAATCGCGGCGGCATCGTCGGCGCGGCCGTCGGCGCGCCGTGCAGGTGAACCGGGTTGCCCACCAGATTGACTTCGTTCCCTGAAGGGTCGCGGACGGTCAATTTCATCCCGCGGGCGAGCGCTTGCGGGTCCGCGAACGCCTCCGCGTACCCGCGCACCACCGCGTGCGGCACGTTCGCGGCGCTCAGGCGCGCTTCCCATTCCGCCGTGGTGAACGTGCGCATCAGCGCTTCCACGAGCGGCACCACTTCGGCGCGGCGCTCGACGCGCTGTCGGTTCGTGGCGAAGTTCGGGTTCGCGCCGAGGTCCGGCGCACTCGCGGCGGCGCAGAACGCGCGCCACTGCGAATCGTTCCCGACGTTCAGCACGAGCCAACCGTCGGCGGTCGCGAACAACTGATACGGCACGATTTGCAGGTGCGCGTTGCCCTGCCGCGAGGGCGCTTTGCCGCTCGTGAGGTACGCCTGCGCGACGTTCACCTGCGCCGCGAGCGCGCAATCCGCGAGCGCGAGGTCGATCGCGTACCCGTGGCCGGTGCGCTGCCGCGCGACGAGCGCCGCGAGGATCGCGTTCGAGGCGTACAAGCCGGTCAGCACGTCTGCCACCGCAACACCGACCTTAAACGGCGGCCCTTCTGCCGGCCCGGTGATTCCCATGAGGCCGCTGAGCGCCTGAATGGCGAAGTCGTAACCGGGATCGTTTTGCCGCGGCCCGGTGCGCCCAAAGCCGCTGATCGAGCACGCAATCAGCCGCGGGTGCTTCGCCAAGAGCGCGCCCGGTGTGAGGCCGAGCTTCTCGGCGCTGTCCGTGCGGAAGTTCTCGATTAGCACGTCGCACTTCGACAGCAACCGATGGAACAGTTCGCTTCCATCGGGGGTGGCGATGTCGAGCGTGAGCGCTTTTTTCCCGCGATTGCACGAAAGGAAGTACGCGGAGAGGTCATTACTCCCGTGTACGAACGGCGGCCCCCAGCCGCGGGTGTCGTCGCCCGCGCCCGGCCGTTCGAGCTTGATGACTTCCGCGCCCAAATCCGCGAGCAACTGCCCGCAGAACGGCCCCGCGAGCACGCGGGCGGCGTCCAAGACACGAACGCCGTGCAGCGGCGGAATCTTATCGACTGCAAACGGGAACATGGCGCACTCCTCCTTGCCGAATTGTACGCCCGCGCGCGATAATCCCCGCACTCGCCCGCCCTCCCACCGGAACGCACCTCATGTCACGCCCCCGCCTCTTCGCAGCGCTCGTGCTCGCTTGCGCCGCGCTTTCCACCGCCCGCGCCGACAACTGGCCCGCGTGGCGCGGCCCCACCGGGCAAGGCTCCACGGCCGAAACGAAACTGCCGCTCAAGTGGAGCGCGAAAGAGAACGTGAAGTGGAAGATCGACCTGCCGGACGCGGGCAACTCCACGCCCATCGTGTGGGGCGATTTCGTTTACCTCACGCAAGCCACCGACAAAGGCAAAACGCGCTCACTGTGGTGCCTGAACCGCAAGACCGGTGCGAAGGTGTGGGATAAGAGCGTCGCGTTCACCGGCAAGGAACAGATTCACGGTACGAACACCTACTGCGCCGCGTCACCGGTTACGGACGGCGAGCGCGTGATCGTGTTTCACGGCTCCGCCGGCCTGCACTGCTACGACATGAAGGGCAACGTGAAGTGGTCGAAAGACCTCGGCCCGTGCGACCACATTTGGGGCAGCGCCGCGTCGCCGGTCATACACAACGATCTCGTGATCCTGAACTTCGGCCCGCACGCGAAGTCGTTCGTTGTCGCGCTCAAGAAAGCCGACGGCGCGGAAGTGTGGCGCACGGAAGAGTACAAAGGCGCGGACTACTTCGGCACGTGGAGCACGCCGGTAATCGCGAACACCGGGAAGCGCACCGAGTTGGTGATGAGTTGGCCGGGCGTCGTGAAGGGCCACGACCTCGAAACCGGAAAGGTGCTGTGGAGCAGCAAGGGGCTTGAGAAGGAAGGCGGGCAAGACCGGCTCACGTACACGTCGCCGCTGGTGAGCGAGAAGTACGTCTTCGCGGCGGCCGGCTACGGTGGCGCGGCGGTCGCGGTGAAAACCGGCGGCGCGGGCGACGTGACCGACACGCACCGCCTGTGGCGCGCGGCCAAGAACCCGCAGCGCATCGGCTCGGGCGTGATCGTCGGCGACTTCGCGTATGTAGTGAACGAGCCGAGCGTGGTGTGCATCGACCTGCGCACCGGCAAGCAGACGTGGGAAGAGAAGGTCGGTAAGGCGTGGGGGAGCATCGTGCGCGCCGGCGACCGGTTGTATCTGACGAGCGAGAACGCCGAAACGCGCGTGTTCGCGGCGAAGCCGGATGCGTACGAGGAACTCGCGCGCAACCGGCTCGACGGCGCGACCACGCGGGCCTCCATCGTGCCCGCGAACGGCGACCTGTTCGTGCGCACCTACAAGCACCTGTGGTGCATCGGCGACGCGAAGTAAGGGCTTACGCCTTCTCGGGCCGCGGCGGGCGCTTCAGCCAGCGCTCGACTAGCGGCCCGAGCGTTAGCCCTTGCACCAGAATCGAGAACACAACCACGACGTAGGTCATCGCGAGAATCGCTTCGCGGCCGACCACCGGTTGGTCCTTCACCGCGAGCGGGATCGAGAGCGCCAGCGCCACCGAGATGCCGCCGCGCAGCCCGCCCCACGTGAGCACGCGCACGGTGTAGCGCGCGAACCGCCCGCGCTTCCGCAGCAGCGCGATCGGCGGGGCGACCGCGGCCAGCCGCGCGAGCAGCACGAGCGGCACCGCGGCCGCGCCGATCAGCAGCAACTTCCCGGTGAACGCGAGCGCGAGCACTTCCAGCCCGATCAGCACGAACAGCACCGCGTTCAGGATTTCGTCCACCAGTTCCCAGAACGTGTCCAAGTGCTCGACGGTCGTGTCGGACATCGCGTAGGCGCGGCCCACGTTGCCGATGAGCAGCCCCGCGACCACCATCGCGATGGGGCCGGACATGTGCAGCGCGTCGGCCAGCGCGTACCCGCCGGCGACGAGCGCGAGCGAGAGCAGAATTTCGACTTGGTAGTTGTCCACGCGGCGCAGCATCCGGTACACGAGGAACCCGAGAACGAACCCCAGCACCGCGCCGCCGACCGCCTCCCACAGAAACAACTTACCGAGGTGAACCGGGTCGAACCCGCCGTCGCCGGTGGCGATTTCGAGCAGCCCCAAGAATACGACGACGCCTACGCCGTCGTTGAAGAGCGATTCGCCCGCGATCTTGATTTCCATGTCCTTCGGAATGCCCGTGGTGCGCAGCACCGCCATCACCGCGATGGGGTCGGTGGGCGAAATGAGCGCGCCGAACATGAGGCAGAAGACGAGTTTCGCCTCAATGCCGACCGCGTGCAGCAGCGCCCACGAGAGCAACCCGACTACCGCGGTCGAAACGAGCACGCCGACGGTGGCGAGCGTGAGAATGGTCCACTTGCGCGACGCGAGCGCGTCGAGCCGGATGTGCAGCGCGCCGGCGAACAGCATGAACCCCAGAGCGCCGTGCAGAAGCGCTTGGTTCAGGTCGATACTCTGCACTACGGCCGCGGCCTTGCGCTCTACGGCCGGCACCGCGACGCCCACCAGCACGAGCACCAGCGACGCCGCGAGGCTCAGCGCCATCAGCCCGATCGCCGGCGGGAGTTTCAGGACCCGGTAGTTCACGTAGCTGAACAGCGCCGCGAGCGTGACGAGCACGGCGGCGATCTCGAACGGGGTCATTGGCAGCCCTCGCGGTGGCAGGCGCGACAGGCCGAGATGATAGGCGCGAGTAGTAGCCCCGCCTACCCCGCCTCAAGCGGTTCTCATACGTCGGCGTCCCACACCACGATGCGCCCGTCCGCGGCGCTGGCGGCGGCGAGTGCGCCGTCGGCGCTGAACGCGACCGTGCGCATGCGACCGAGCTTCCACGCGAACTTCCTGATCGGCTTCCGAAGCGGCCCTTGAGCCGAACACGAGGCGGCGCGAGAAGCGAATTGGCGCGAAAAAGTCCGTCGTGCCGTTTCACTTCACGCCCCAACGACATCAGAGGTATAATGCTAAGATTGGAACCCGCCCCGCGACCCAGAGTAGCTAATGGGACTTGTTCACGAACTCTTGGACATGATCTGGAAGAAGGATGTCCTCGAAATCGTTGGCCGCGCGCGACAGGTTGCCCTAACGCTCGACGCCACAACCATTGATCGCTGGCTTCGGTGTGAATTTGAAGGGTATGGCGACGACAACACGGTTCCAAACTACCGGAGTATCCAGTGTTCGTTTGCGGTGAACCCGAACGGCTATGTGCCTATCGGCTACGGACAGATCGCTAACGGCTATATGCCGATACCGCAACTCGGAACTGTGGACCAGACGCTGTGTCACTCTCTGCCGACTCTATTGCAGATGTCACGCGGGCCAGATGTGCAATTCTTCGACCTCAATCCAGAAGAGGTATCGCCTGAACTCTACGCTTGTGTACCCGAACGATACCGCTCTCGGGTCACATTTGCGCTCGCATTTCCGGTCAGTCAGGTACGTGCTATCCCCGATGCAGTGAAGAGTAAAATTCACAGTTGGGCTTGCGACCTCGCAGCGAAGGGTATCTACGGGGAGGAGGCCAAGTTCAAGCAAGAAGAGAAAATCGCCGCACGGCGCATTTCCTTGCAGCTCACAGATTGCATTTTCCATGGTCCGAGCATTCTCTCCGCAATCGGAGGCCAGAGCCACATGACAAACCATAGCATCGATACGGGCGGCGGCGCGCTGTCGGTTAGTGGCGATCTCATCCAAGCCCGCGACATCACCCGAAGTTTCAACGAACTCGCGGCAAAAGCGGGTTCCGCGGACATCAGCGAGAACCTTCGTAAACTTGCTCTGAGTTTGAACGAGATTCTCGCCAAACTCCCCGACGACGTGGCAGAGCGTATTGCTCGGCAGGCGAAGTCGTTCGCGGAAGAAGCCGCGAGCAAGAAGCCGGAACCCGAAGCGCTGGAGAGTTGCTGGGGCACACTCAAAGCGACACTGGCGAAAGCCGCGAAAGATTCGATCCCGCTACTCGCCCCCTTCGTGGTCGCAATCATCAAGAGCGCTACTGGCGTCTGATCTGGCACACCTGCTGTGCGCCGCTCGCGGAGCGAGCGGGCCACTCTCACCTCACGCGTACCGCTTCTTGATGCTCGGAATCAGGTACTCGCCGAACGCGCTCGCGAAATCGTACTGCGGGGCGTGGCCCCAATCGGTGCGCGCGGCGCTGTCGTCCACGTCCGCGGGCCACGAGTCTACGATCCCCTGACGCTTCTCGTCTACCTTCGTGGTGATGTCCGCGCGGGGGAACGCGCGGCGGACCACCTCTTCGATTTGCGCCGCGCTCGGGGCGAACGCGCCGATGTTGTACACGGTGCGCGTCAGTTTCTCGCGCGGCGCTTCCATCAGGCGGAAGATCGCGTCCACCGCGTCCGGCATCGCCATGAACGGGATGCGCGTGTCGGGCCGCACGAAGCACGCGTAGGGTTGGCCGCTCGCGGCGGCGTGGATCATCTCCGGGGCGTAGTCGCTGGTGCCGCCGCTCGGCACTGTTTCCGCGGAGATGAGGCCGGGGAACCGCACGCAGCGGAAATCGACGCGCCCGCTGTGCGCTTCGGCCGCGAGCTGCTTGTAGTGCCGCGCGTAGTAGCGCCCGAGGTGCTCGCAGTACAGCTTGTTCGCGCCGTACATCGTGGTGGGCACGTTGTGGTCGTCTTCGGGCACCTTGCCGGCGCGGGCCTTCGTGTCGAGGTCCGGCACGCCGAACGCCGCGATGCTCGACGGGTAGAAGAACGCCACCGGTCGCCCGTGGCTCTCGCCCTGCTTTTGCGCGAACTCCAACAGGTTGAGCGTCCCTTCGACGTTCACCTTGTGCGCGAGCGCCGGGCTGAACTCGCTTCGCGTGCTCAGTAGCGCCGCGAGGTGGTAGACGTGATCCACTTCGTACTGCGCGAGTAGGCCGTCCAACAGCGCGGTATCGAGGATGGACCCGCTCACGGCCTGCCGCACTTTCGCCGCGGATTCGGCCGGGAGCGGGTTCAGGTCGAGGGTGACGATGGGCCGGTCGCGGTCCTCCGCGAACAGGCGCGAAATAAGAGCGTGCCCGATCTCGCCGGACGCACCGGTGATGAGCACGGAGGGTTTGCGTGACATGCAACGTGTTATACGAAGAGCCGCTACTTCTTCGCGGCGAGCCACTCGGCGAGTTCTTTGATCTGTGCGGCGCTCAGCTTGTCGCCGAACGCGGGCATCAACTTCGCGCCGGGCTTCGTCGCTTTGGGGTCGCTGATGTACTGTGCGAGCCATTCGGCCGTGCGCCCGGGGCGCTCGGCGATCTTCGAGAGGTTCGGGCCGCGCGAGCCGCCCACGCCGGGGCCGCCCGGTTCGCCGGCTTGGGCGTGGCACTCGGCGCAGTGCCGGTCGTAAGTGCCCTGCGCGCCGGGCGCGGGCGGTGGGGAGTCGCCGCACCCCGCGAGCGCGACGAGAGCGAACGTGAGCGCGAACCGAACGAGCATGAGACACAACCCGCGACGAGGAGGGAACGCGGGTTGTTTTATGCGCGTCACCGCTTCGCGGGCGCGACGAACTTGAGCCACGCGTCGGAAAGCACGAGCGGCTTCCCGTCGGCGATGCCCGCCGAGCGGAACACGTTCGGGCCGCTCGCGTGCGCTTGAAGCAGGACCGCCGCCGCGCCGCCGGCGAACCCGGTCGCTACGCCCGGCCCGGTGAACGTTTCGCCGCCCGCTTCGAGCGCCGCGGGGCCGAGCACGTTCGGCTTCGCGCGCAGCGCGAGGCCCGGACCACCGCCGGTTTGCGCGCCAGCAGCGGGTGCGCCCACGGTGATCGCGCCCGCGGCGTCGCCCGGCGTGCCCACGCCGGCACCGGTCGTGGTGAAGGTGCGGAACACCACCTGCGGGGCGCTCGCGGGCGCGCCGAGCGTTTCGATCACGATCCGCGGGTTGATTTCCACGCTCCGCTTCAGTGCCGGAATCAGCGGTTCCGCGGTCGCGGGCGATTCCAGTGCCACCGCGTACCGGCCGTCGACCGGCACCACGAACTCGAGCGCTTGCTCGAACACGAGGAACGAATTCGTGCGGTAGATCACGGTGGGCGTGCTCGCCGAGCGCGCCACCTCTTCCATTTCGTCGCTCGAGCGCTTGTCTCCTGCGGGGTCCATCTGGCGCAACACGCGCAGTGTGAGCGGGTAAACCGGTATGTCCGACTCCGGGAAATTCGGGTCCGTCGGTTCGCGCCACTGCACCGTGAACCGCACCTTCGCGTCCTTCGCCAGCGTTTCCACCGCGCCGCCGTCGCTGCCGCGCGCGCCGAGGAAGTTCAGCTTCGGAGACCACGCGCCGGCGGGCAGGGTGGTGCCGTGCGGCACGAAATCGAGCAGGCCGTCGCCGCTGTGATCGCGAAACGGGCCGCTCCACGCACTCGCCCCGGTGGCGCTCGCGGCCTGCACCCACACCAGCGGGGTGCGCGGCTTGCTGTTCGGGCGGGTGAGTGCCACCGGCGGGTTCGCCGCGAGTTTCTCAACGGTAGAAGCGAAGTCGTTGATCGCGTCCAGCGGGTAGCCGGTTTCCCATTCGAGGGTGTTGACAATCAGGTGCGCGCCGCGCGGCGCTTCGACGAGCGCCTTCTTGTAGTCGTTGAACCGCTTCACCAACTTCGCGATGTCCTCTTCCGCCTTAAGAATCGCGTCGAGCTCGGCCTTCGCCTTCTTGCGCAGTTCGATCGCAACTTGGTTGTCGCTCAGGTCCGCGAACGCGACCCTGTACGCCGCGATGGCGTCGCGGCGGGCTCGATCGAACGCTTGCGAGCGGTCGGCGATCTCGCCCAGCCGCGCGAGCAGCGCGTCGGTGAACTCGATCTCGCCGCGCGCGAGTTTCAGCAGCGTGGGCAGGTGGAAGAAGCACCCGGGGTCGATGCGCACGAGTACGAGTTCGACGTCCGGGGCGCTCGCGAGAAGCGCCCGAGCCGCGGCGGTGCCGGTCCCGGCGCGCAGCGGGTCACTCGGTGCCGGGAGCAGGTCCGGTTGCAGTTCGGTGGTCAGGTCGAGCAGCGTCGCGCGCTTCGGCAGCTTCTCGTAGCCGGCGAAATCGGAGCCGATCAGCAGCACCTTCACGCCCGTGCCGGTGTAGCCGAGTGTGTGCAGCGCGTCGAGCTTCGCGGCGGTCACGGCATCGGCGAGGGGCGTGCCCTTCGCCGCCACCCGCGCCGCGGTCTCGTGCGCGTTCCGCGGGAGGCGCACGCACAGCACGCTCGGTTCGCCCGCGGCCCGTTCAACATACGAACCTTTCGGGAAGCGGACGTTCACCACGTTCCCCACCACACCGTCGAGGGACGTGCCCGCGTACCGCGACAACTGCGTGCGGATGGCGTCGGCAGTCACGGGGCCGCTGAACACCACTTCGACGCGCAGCGGTTTGTCAGCCGCCTCCGGTTCGAGCAACTTGGCACGCAGGTCGCTGGAGTACCGCAGTTGCGCCGGCAGCACGGGCGCGGGCGCGAACGGCACCGGGAACTCGGTGATCGGGAGCACTTCCACCCACCGCAGCGGGTTGCGGTCGCGCAGCGGCGCGGGCAACTCCTCGATGGGCGTCTGCGCGAGGAACCAGCCGCCCGGTTCGGTGCGCACGTCCTTCACGAGCAAGTCGATCGTCTTCAGCGGCACGTAGCCGCGGAGCAGCGTGTACCCGTTCGTTTCGTAGCCGAGCGCGTCCGCGTAGCCGAGTTTCGAGAGGTGCGCGACCGTCTGGCGGTGGAGCGCCTGCTGGCTCGCGGGCGCGAGCCCGGTGCGCAGCCCGATCTTCACGGCGACCGGCTTGTCCGGCGCGTCCGGGTAGGCGAAGCCGCTCGGCGCGAACAGGACGTTCTGCACGCGCGGCTCGTTAAGGATGTCGAGCACCTTGGCACCCAGCACGGTGCCGGTGAACCGCTCGCCGTTGGGGTCGAGGATGTCGAGGTCGAAGTCCGGGTCGTTCTTGCGGGCGTTGTCGAAGCCGAGGCCCGCGAGGTGCTTTTCGAGCACGCGGTACTGGCGAATGCGCTCGTCGCGGTTCGCGCGGATGCGGTAGCGAATCTGCACGTCCACTTTGTCCGCGCGGGCCGGTTCCTTCACCCGCACCGGCTGTGCCGGCGCGCTCGCGGTGGCGAGTAGCGTAACGAGCGCAGCGAGCGCCCAAGTTCGTGGCGTGTGCGACATGGTGGCATCCTGATCCGGCGCGCGGAAGGTCAGTTACCATGCTGCGCTGTGAGGCGCGCCGCGCCAAGCGGCGCGCGCACCGAACGCACCACGATTTCACCGCGGAGACCGCAGAGACCGCAGAGAGAGACAGATGCAGAGAGCTTGAAAAACCTTTCAAACGCTCCGTTCTTGCCTTTCTCCGCGGTCTCTGCGGCCTCCGCGGTAAATCCGCTGTTACTTCACGCGGTCCGGGGTGAGTTTGCCGAGGTTGTCGAACAGGCGGACCAGCGAAGACATGAGCTTCTTGAAGTCGCCCTCGTGCAGGCTCTCGTTCGGGGCGTGGGCGTTGCTCGCGGGGTCTTCGATACCCATGAGCAGCGCCGGCGCGCCGCCGAACAGGTCCGAGAGCGGCCCGACGAAGCCGATGGTGCCCCCGCACCCGATCGGCACCGGCGGGTGCTCGAAGCCGTCGCGCATCGCGGCGAGCGCGGCCTCGAACGCCGGGCCGTTCGGGTCTGTCATCCACCAATCGACCGGCGGGCCGGCCGGCGTCACGGTCACTTCGCAGCCCCACGGCGGGTTCGCGGTGAGGAACGCGGTCAGCTTCTCCAGTACGTGTTCCGGCTTCTGGTCCGGCACGATGCGGCAGCTCACCAGCGCCGACGCCTTGGGCAGCACTTGGTTCGACGCGCCCTTGATGGAACTCGCCTCTTGCGCGATCACCGTGACCGCGGGCCGCCGCCACGTTTGCGCGTACTCGTTGTACCCGGTTTCCATCGCGTACCGCGCGGTGGGCACCATGCCGATCGCGTTGCGAAACACGTCGGCCGCGAACGGCAGTTGGTTGAAGCCGGCCTTCTCCTTCTCGGTGAGCGGTCGCACTTGCTCGTAGAAGCCCGGGATCGGCAGCGGGCCGTTGTCCCAGTACAAGCGGCCGAGGATGGCGTTCAGCGCGATGGCCGCGTCCGGCAGGCCGCCGCCGCCCATCCCGCTGTGCACGGGAATCTTCGCGGTGGTCACGTCTACCTTCACCGCGACGATGCCGCGCAGCGAGTACGTGATACTCGGGATGCCGACCTCGATGTTCTCCGTGTCGCACACCACGATCACGTCGGACTTCAGCCGGTCGCGGTGCGTTTCGAAGAACTTGATGAGGTTCTTCGAGCCGACCTCCTCTTCGCCCTCCACGAGCATCTTGATGTTGCACGGGAGCGCGTTGCCGGTCTTACGGTACGCGGCAATCGCGCCGAGGAACGCGCTGATGGCGGCCTTGTCGTCGGCCGACCCGCGGGCGTACAGGCGGCCGTCGCGGCGCGTGAGCTTCCACGGGTCGCTGAGCCACTGCTCCACGAAGTTCACCGGTTGCACGTCGTGGTGCGCGTACAGGAACACGGTGGGCTTGCCGGGCGCTTCGAGCCACTCACCGTAGGCGTAGGGCAGCGAGCCGCCGACGCGCAGCACCTCCACGTTGTGCAGGCCCGCGGCGCGCATCTGGTCGCAGGTGAGCTTCGCGGTGCGCTCGATTTCGGGGTTGTGTTCGCCGTCGGTACTGATGCTCTGAATGGCGACCAGTTCGGCCAGCCCGTGAACAATGTCTTCGTGATTCTTGGTGAGCCAGTCGAGCGCGGCTTGCATGAAGTGGTCTCCGTGTGGGGTGTGGTCACTGTACCGATTTTGCGCGGCCCGGGCACGCGCCGCGCGGGTAGGATGAAAGCGAAGCCCGAACCGCGAGTGCGCCCGGCGTGCTAACGAGAAATCCCATGCGCCCGTTCCTCTGCCTGCTGCTGTTCGCACTCCCGGTTCGCGCCGACGACGCGGCCGACGCGAAAGCCGTGCGCGCCGTTCTCGAAGCCCAAGCCGCGGCGTGGAACAAGGGCGACCTCGACGGCTTCATGGCCGGCTACTGGAACAGCCCCGACCTCACGTTCATTTCCGGCGGAACACTGACCACGGGTTGGAAAGCGACCAAAGAGCGCTACGAAAAGCGGTACAAGGCCGACGGGAAAGAAATGGGCGCGCTCACCTTCAGCGATCTGCACGTCGAAGTACTGTCGCCGACCGCGGCGATGGTGCGCGGGAAGTTCGAGCTCGTGTTTGCCAAAGAGACCGACCCGAAGAAGAAGACCGCGAGCGGCCGATACACTCTGATCGTGAAGAAGATCGACGGCGCGTGGAAGGTGACGCACGATCACACGTCGGCCGACGACCCGAAGTGACCGACCGAGGGGCCACACATGACGAACCGCGGGGCGAGCGCGAACATGTCGGCGCTGCTGGCGCTGGTGCTGGCGGTGCCGCTGGCGCTGGGCGTCGTGATCGCGTGGGCACCGCTGCGCGACACGTTCCCCGCGCCGGAACCGGAGCCGGTGGTGCCGCCGAAGCCGCGCCCGAAGGTGCCGCCGAAGCCGAAGGACAAGGCGAAAGACGCGCCCGAGCCGAAGGAGCCGGCACAGGAACCGAAGAAGAAGGTGACCCTGGGGCCGGAGCGCGAACTCGCGCCGGCCGCGCTCGTGCGCGAACTCGCGCTGGGGGCCGCCGAGGGCATCGACGACGTGACGACGGCCCCCCCGCCGCGCGAGTTCGTCGAGCACTTCATGCGCAAGCCGCTCGCGCTCGAGGAGTGCGCGAAGATCGCGCGGGCGATCGAGGCGTACATGGCGAGCGACCGCAACCCCGGCACCACCCCGGACGAGCGGTTCCCGCTGGTCGAGCGCGACCTGTTCGAGCCCCCGTTCGGCGGGCCGTCGTTCCTGCCGCGCGGCCGCCGCGACCTGATCGACCCGTGGGGCAAGCCGTACCAGTTCTTCAAGCGCGCACGGTCCGACGGCACGATCGGGTACGAGGTGTTCACCTACGCCCCGGACGACGCGTACATCAGCCAATTCGGCATCGGCCTTCCCTAACCCGCGGAGCGCACCGTGAGCACCGAGAGCAAAGACAAGGGCGGATGGCTCCTCGTCGCCATCCTGCTCCTCGGCGGGTTGGTCGGGGCCACCGGCGCGGCGCTGTACTGGCGCGCGAGCGCGAGCGACGCCGAACAGCGCCTGCGGGCGGCAATGGAACAGGAAGTCCGGGCGCGCGAAGCCGAGGAGCACGCCCGCCGCGCCGCGGAAGGCGCGCGCCGCGCCGCCGAGCGGCTCGCCGCGCTGGAGGCGGAGCGCGAAATGCGCCAAGCACCAATGCCGCGAGCGAAACCGTAATCCGGCAGCGACAACGCGCGCGGGACACAGGTGCCGAATGGCTCGCATCTGGCGCATCCGGTTGGGCGTCGTAGCCGCGCTACTTGTCTGCGCGGCGGGCTACCTGCTGATGTTCCCGAACTGCGGCACGCCCGATCGCATCCAAAGTGCCATCGTCGGGTGCTTAAGGCTGTCCCATGCGTGCGAGTCGTACCGCCGCGCCGCCGAGAACACGAAGGGCGAATACCCGCGCGCGTTGAGCGACCTGCTGAACCCGCCGTGGGGCGGGCCGGCGTACCTCAAGGACGTCGAGCACGATCTGTTCGATCCGTGGAACGAGCTCTTCATGCTGTCGTACGACACCGACGCGAACGGGCGCGAATACCCGCTCATCTGGACCGTGAGCCGTAACGGGGAGTTCATCTCGCAGTTCGGAATCGGCCCACAAGCGCGGTCGAAGCGAGACGCACAATCGAAGAAGTGAAAATGAAAAAGGTCGGGCCGGTGAACTACGGGGACGCTGCCAACCCCGCGGCTCGACCGGCCCGACACGCTCCCACGAGTGCGAGGACGCTGCCAAACAACCTCGCACTCGCAATGTCCGATGCGCGCCGCGGCGCGGATATTGTCTGCCGCGCGGATTTTTTTCGCTTGCGGTCGCTAGCCGAACGCGCATCATCACATCTGCCCACGAACTCATATCGAAAGCGAACCATGAGCACCCTCTCCCGTCGGTCGTTTCTCGCCGCCGGTGCCGCCGCACTCGCCGCGCCGAGCCTTTGCACTGCAGAAACCGCCACGAAATTCAAACTCGGTCTCGTCACCTACAACGTGCCCGCGAACTGGGACCTGCCGACGCTCCTGAAAGTGTGCAAACAAGTGGGCATCGCGGCCGTCGAGTGCCGCACCACGCACAAGCACGGTGTCGAACCGAGCCTCAGCGCCGACCAGCGCAAAGAGATGAAGAAGCGGTTCGCGGATTCGGGCGTCGTGTTCTGGGGCTGCGGCAGCGTGTGCGAGTTCCACTCCGCCGACGCCGACGTGGTGAAGAAGAACGTCGAAGACTGCAAAGCGTTCGTGCAACTGGTGCGCGACCTCGGCGGCACCGGCGTGAAGGTGCGGCCCAACGGCGTGCCGAAGGGTGCCGACGAACAGAAGACCTTCGCGCAGATTGGAAAGGCGCTACAAAAGTGCGGCAAGGCCGCGGCCGACGCGGGCGTCGAAATCTGGGTGGAGGTTCACGGCGCGATCACGCAACTACCCAAGAACATGAAGACCATCATGGAGGCGTGCGGGCACAAATCCGTGGGCGTGACGTGGAACTCCAACCCGACGGACGTGGTGAACAAGTCGGTGGCCGAATCGTTCGAGTTGCTGAAGCCGTGGATCAAGTCGTGCCACATCAACGACCTCGACAACGACGCGAACGGCAAGTACCCGTACCGCGAACTGTTCAAACTGCTCGCGGGCATCGGGTACGACCGCTACACGCTGATCGAGATCGGCAAGAGCTACGACGTGGACGCCGGCACCGAGTTTTTGAAGAAGTACAAGGCTCTGTGGGAGCGACTGGTCAAGGGGTGAGCGCGGCGCGAACGGAGCGCCGCGGCGCTTCTACTTCACGCCCTTGATGTTCAGGTCCGGGAGCTTCTTCTTCAGGGCGTCGGCCGCCTTCTTGCTCACGTTCGGGCGGCCGAACACGTCCAACTCGCGCAGGGACTTCATCCCCTCAAGGCTCGTCAAGCCGGCTTCGGTGATCGCGCTGTTCGAGACGTCGAGCGCCTTGAGGCTCTTGAGCGCCGCGAGCTGCTTCAGCCCGGTATTGTTCAGCGCGCCGCCGCCGATCTTCAGTTTCTCGAGGTCCGCGAACTTGGCGACCACGGCCGCGGCGTCGTTGCTCGCGGCCGTGGCGGGCAGTTCGAGCACCTTCAACTTGGTGAACGCGGCGAACTCTTTCACGCCCTTGCCGGTCAGCCCGGCACCGTTCGCGAGGTCGAGTTCCGTCAGGTTCGTAAGGCCTGCGAGGTCCTTGGCGCGCTTGTCGTTCAGCCCGGTGCTCCACAGCTTCAGGCGTTCCAACGACTTCAGCCCGCCGATCACCTTGAACGCCGCGTCGTCCAACGCGGCGTCGGTCACGTTGAGCACTTTCAGTTCTTTGTAGTCGGCGAGCGCCTTCAGCCCCGCGCCGGTAACTTTAGCGCGCGACAGCGTCACCGCGTTCACCTCTTTGAGCGGCGCGAGCAGCGCGAAGTCTTTGTCGGTGAACTTGTCGTTGCCGACGAACACGAAGACGCCGAGTTCCTTCGAGCGCGACACGAACCCGTCGAACGGCTTCAGTTTGTCGCTCACGTCCTTCTCGTCGTCCGCGCGCGCCGCCGTCGCCACCAACAGCACGCACAGCGCGCCCAACCGAATGCGCATTTGCTCTCCCCACCGGTGTGAAAAACGGTACGGCCGCGGCGCACGCGCCACGGCCGAAAGAGAGTAGTTGGAACCGCCGCGCGCCGTCTACCTCGGTTGCGCTCACTCCTCTATCTTGCCGTTGACCATTTGGGGAATCTTCCCGGCAATCTCTTGGACTCGGCACAGCACCCGCAGAGGGCGCAGGCGCGCCGGCGAGTTCGAGAACTGGCGGAAGGGTCCGTTGGTCCGGCACGACTGGGGTTCATCGGGCGGTTCCGTCGGCATCAGTCGGGAGCGTCAACGTCCCAGACGGCGACGAGGCCTCGCGTACCGCCGACCGCCGCGGTCAAGCCGTCAGGCGCGAACGACAGGCCGCGCACCTTCCCGACGCCCCAATCGAACCGCCCGCGCGAACGGCCCTGTAGGTCCGAGAAACTCACGAGTGGACCGTCGACCGAAACGGCGAGCAGTTTGCCCGTAGGGTGAAGGGCGACGTACCGCGGAAAGGCTGCGCCCACCCGGAACCGCGCCGCCGCGCGCCAAGTGGTCGTGTCCCAGACCGTGATTTCGGGGAGCGAAGCCCCGATCAGGCGACTGCCATCGGCGCTGAAAAGTGTCGGATCGCCGAACCCTTGCGACAGAGCGGCGACTGGCGCGCCCGAGCGCGTGTCGTAAACCGTCATTCCGGGACCGGTGTACGAGCGAACGGCGAGGCGCGTGTTGTCCGGCGAGAAGGTCGCTGCGGTCGCGGGCGGATAGTCGCGGAAGTGGCGCACTTCACCGGCTCTGCGGTCCCACAGCGTCCACCCGCGCGTGCCACCGGAGAGGAACACCATCGACCCGTCCGGCGACAGCAGCGCCCGACGGCTCTCGGCGGCGAGCGGCGGAGGAGGTACGCTCCGCGCGGCCTCAACGTCCCAAAGAACCCACGGAAACGCGCTCGCCGCCAACAGAAACTTGCCGTCGGCAGACGCGCCGAGATGCTGAACGGGCCAAGTGCTCCGGCCCGAAGCGACACGAAACACTTCGCGCGCGGTCCCGGAGTCGAAATCCAACTGGTGAACGCGCCCAAAGGCGTCACCAACCCAAAGCGCCTTGCCGTCGGGCACGTGGGCGAGGGGGCCGATACTTCGAGCGATCTGAAACGTGCGCATGGTTCCTGTTCGCCGGCCGAGCCGCGGCCCGTGCGCGGCATCGAGCAACACCGCGCGCCTTTCTATTCCTCGATCAGCGCCTTCAGTTCCACTTGGTGAACGGTGGTGTTGCTGTTGCCGAGGAACACGTAGCGGCCGTCCGGCGACACCGCCAGCGCCTGCACCGGGGCGTCGAACTGGCGCGCCGCGAGGTGCCGGCCGCTCAGCACGTCCCAGCACCGCACGGTCCCGTCGTCGCCGGCGCTCAGCAGGTAACTGCCGCTCGGGTCGAACGCCACCGCGTTGATGCCCTGATTGTGCCCGCCGAACACGAACACCACGGGCGGGTCGTCGCCCTCGGCTTCGATCTCCCACACGTACACCGCGTCGTCGAGACCGGCCGCCGCGAGGTACTTGCCCTGCGGGTCGAACGCCAGCGCCGTCGCGCCCGTGGGGATCACGCTCCGCTTCTGCTTCGTGGGCACGTCCCAGATCACCGTCGCGCCGTCCCGCTCGCCGGTGCCCATGTAGTCGATGCCCGCACACGCCACCCACTGCCCGTTCGGGTGAACCGCGAGCGCCTCCAGCGTGCAGGCGTCGGCCGCTTCGATCAGGATCACCTGCGGCTCGCCGGTCGCGCACGTCCACAGCCACACGAGGCCGTCGGCCGGGCTGGTGTGAATCACCGTGCGCGAGTCCGGGGTGAACGCGAGCGCGCCCACCGGCGGCTTGGTCGCTTCGAGCGACGCCGCGACGCACCCGTCGGCAGTGTTCCACAGCTGTGTGAAGTGGTCGGTGCCGCCGACCGCCAGCCACTTGCCGTCCGGGCTGGCCGCTACCGAGTACGCGGGGCACAGGTTCGTCGGCGCCACCTCGTCGCCGGTGTCCGCGTCCCACACGCGCACCTTCGTGCCGGCGGAACTGGCGACCCGCAGCGGCGCGCCGGGAAGCACCGCGATCGCGTGCTTGCCCTTCGGGTTCGGCCCCGCGATCAGCTTCCCGTCGCGCACGTCCCAGATGTGAACCACGCGGTCCGCGCCGGCGCTCGCCAGTTTGGTGCCGTCGGCGCTGAACGCCAGCGCCTTGATTTCGTCGTTGTGGCCCTTCAGCACCGGGCCGCGGGTCGCGCCCTCGGCGTCGAGCCACAGGTGGATGTCGTTGTCCGAATCGGCGCACGCGAGGTACCTGCCGTCCGGGCCGTACGCGACCGCGAGCACCTGATCGGCGTGGCTGTTCAGTAGCATCAGCGGGTCCGGGTGCGGCGGTCGCCACACGCGTGCCGAGGTGTCCCAGCCGGCGGAAATCAGCAGCTTCGAATCCGGCGACCACGCCAGCGCCGGAACTCGATCGGTGTGGCTCTTCAACTCGCCGACCGGCTTGTGCGTGACCGCGTCCCAGACGCGCACGTTGAGGTCCTCGCTCGCGGTCGCCACCCACTTGCCGTCCGGGCTGAACGCCACCGCCGACACGCCGGCGCGGTGCGCTCTCAGTTCGCCGACGAACTTCTGTGCGGGCACGTCCCAGAAGCGCACGGTGCCGTCGTCGTGCCCGGTCGCCACCACGTCGCCGGTCGGGTCGAACGCGATGGCCGTGAGCCACGCCGAATCGCCGCCGGGCTGTTCGGCACGGTTCAGCAGCACGCCGGTGGTGGCGTCCCAGATGATGAGGTCGTCGTTCCCGCTGGCGAGCAGTTTCGCGCCGGGGCCGAAGCACCACAGGGTTTCGAGGTCGCTGAGGAAGTGTCGGGCCAGTTGCCTACCGTCCGCTGCCCAGCGGCGGAGGACGCCGGCTTCGTCCACCGCGAGCACGGTGTTGTCCGGGGCGAACGCGACCGCGGCGATGTCGGCGTCGGCGTGGAACCGCGGTTCGCCGAACGTGCGAACGACCAGCGGTGACGGGCGGACGGGAAACTCGTCGCGCTCGCGCGGGGTGGTGACCGGTGTGGACATGACGGCCCTTGTGCGGTACGCGCCCACTCGAACGGGGCGCGGGAGGCGTTCTGAGTCTAGAACAGGGTTTCGCGCGGGGCGAGAAAAGCGCCCGTGGTGTTCGGAAAATCCGGCCGATCACGAAAATTCAGCTGGACGCGAATTATTGTAACAGCGCAAACAACCGGCGCGAGGGAAATCCGAATCCCACATACAGGTAGCCCCGCGCGACGATCCAACGCAATTTTGTGAATCGGACCGAAGTTCGTGCGGAGCTACTCGCGATTCGTGCGGAGGTGGGGTGGGCATCTTGCCCGCACACTGAGACCCGGCCGAGGTTCACCCCGTGCCTTCTTCGTACTGGTCGGAACTGTAGCCGAGGATGGGGTAGAACACGAAGCCGAGCAGCGACAGGCCGAGGCCGAACGCTTCGCTGCGCCCGAACCGCTTCGCCACTTCCACGTTCACCAGAATGGCGGCGATGATCTGCACCACCGGCACGAAGATGAGCACGCACCAGAGCGTGCTGAGTCGGGCAACGCCCACCACGAGGACGTAGACGTTGTAGACGGGCACGAACGCGGCCCACGCCGGTCGGCCGGCCTTGGGGAACACCCGCAGCCAGCCGAGCAGCACGCCGGGGAGCGTGATCGCGGCCCACGCCAGAAGGTACCACTCGAGATCGTCCACGCGGAACCGCCGTTCGCGGGGGTTACTTGCCGGCCTTCGCCGTCGCGTACTTCGCCTCAACGGCCTTCCAGTTCACGACGCTCCACCACGCGTCGAGGTACGCGGCGCGCAGGTTCTGGTACTTCAGATAGTACGCGTGCTCCCACACGTCGACGCCCAGAACCGGCACGAGGCCGTCCATCAGCGGGCTGTCTTGGTTCGGCTTCTTGAGCGCTTCGAGTTTGCCGCTGGTGGGGTTGTACACGACCCAACTCCAACCGCTGCCGAACTGCGTGAGCCCGTTGTTCTTGATGGCGTCCTTCATCTTGGCGAAGTCGCCGAACGCCTCCTTGATGGCGTCCGCGAGCGGCCCGGTCGGTTCGCCGCCGGCGTTCGGCCCCATGATTTCCCAGAACAGCGCGTGGTTGTGGTGCCCGCCGCCGTTGTTGATGACCGCTTGCTTGATCGCGGCCGGGACGCTCGCGATGTCGCGCAGCAGTGCCACGATGTCTTTGCCCGCGAGGTCCGGGGCCGACTCGAGTGCCTTGTTCAGGTTGTCCACATACGCCTTGTGGTGCTTCTGGCTGTGGATCTCCATCGTCTTCGCGTCGATGTGCGGTTCGAGCGCGTCGAACGCGTAGGGCAGCGCCGGGAGTGCGTGCGGCATATTCGGAACTCCGAATGGGGTGCGCGGGGAACGTGGGTAGTGTATGGAGGGTGGAGGCGCGCGCAGAGAGAGTCGAGGCGCGCGCCGCACAGCCGCCCCTCGTGTCCCACACGAGGGGGCGGCTGTGCGCGAAACGAGGTGCGACCGATGGCGCGAATTTCCCGGTGCGTTTCGGCGCGCGGTTCGGCATAATGGTGCTGACCGCTCGCGTTCCGTGACCTCCCGCTGCCGGGGCCGCACACGATGCGCTTTGCTCTCTTTTCCCTCTGCGCACTCGCCGGGGCGCTCGTTCTCACACCGCGGCCCGTCGTCGCGGACGAACCCAAACCGCTCGACCCCGCGGCCCGCGAGTTCTTCGAGAAGAAGATCCGCCCCGTGCTGGTCGAAAGCTGCTACTCGTGCCACTCGGCCCAAGCCGAGAAGAACAAGAAGCTCAAAGGTAGCTTGTACCTCGATTCGCGCGACGCGCTTTTGAAGGGCGGCGACACCGGCCCGGCGATTGTGCCCGGCAAGCCGACCGAATCGCTGCTACTGAAATCGATGCACTACGACGGCGACCTGCGGATGCCGCCGAAGGGCAAACTGCCGGACGCCGTTCTGAAGGACTTCGAGAAGTGGATCGCGATGGGTGCGCCGGACCCGCGCGCGGATAGCGCGCTCGCGCCGAAGAAGCAGATCGGCCTCAGCTACGAAGAGGGCCGCAAGTTCTGGGCGTACAAGCTGCCGATCGCGCCCGCGGTGCCGGCCGCGAAGGGCGATTGGGCGAACTCCGACATCGACCGCTTCGTTCTCGCGGCGCTCGAAGCGAAAGGCTTGAAACCGGCACCGGACGCTGACCGCGCGGCGCTCGCGCGCCGACTGTACTACGACCTCACCGGCTTGCCGCCGACGCCGGAACAAGTCGATGCGTTCGTGAACGACAAAGCCGCGAACGCCTACGAGAAGTTGGTAGACGCGCTGCTCGCAAGCCCGGCGTTCGGGGAGCGCTGGGGGCGGCACTGGCTCGACGTGTCGCGGTTCGCGGAGTCGGTCACGCTCCGCGGCTTCGTCTTCAAAGAAGCGTGGCGCTACCGCGACTACGTCATCGACAGCTTCAACGCAGACGTGCCGTTCGACCGGTTCGTGCGCGAGCAACTCGCGGGCGATCTGCTCGCGTTCGATTCGCCGGACGCGCGCAAGCGCAACCTCATCGCGACCACGTTCCTGCAACTCGGCAACACGAACCTTGAGGAGCAAGACAAGAAGGCGCTCCGCATGGACGTGGTCGATGAGCAACTCGACGTGATTACGAAAGGCTTCCTCGGCCAAACGGTGACGTGCGCGCGCTGCCACGACCACAAGTTCGATCCGATTCCCACGAAGGACTATTACGCGCTCGCGGGCATCCTGCGGAACGTGAAGGCGATGGAGCACTCGAACGTATCGAAGTGGGTGGAAGTGCCCCTGCCGGGCGACCCAAAAGCGGAAGAGGCCGTGAAGAAGCACGAAGCGGCAATCGCGGCGCTTCAACAGAAGATCGCGGCGGCGAAGAAGGCCGGGGGCGGCACCAAGCTCGCGACGGGCGTGCTCGCGGTGAAAGACGTGCCCGGTATCGTGATCGACGACGCCGCGGCGAAGAAGGTCGGCGCGTGGACCGCTTCGACGCACAACCAGACCTACATCGGCGCGGGCTACGTTCACGACGGCGACGCGGACAAGGGCGAGAAGACCATCACGTTCCAACCGGAAGCGCTGCCGCCGGGCCGCTACGAAGTCCGGCTCGCCTACGCACCGGGCATGAACCGCGCGGACAAGGTGCCGGTTCACATCAACAGCGCCGACGGCGAGAAGGAACTCACCGTCGATATGAAGAAGAACCCGCCGATTGATGGCCGCTACATTTCGCTCGGCGAGTACAAGTTCGAGAAGGACGGCCTCGCCTACGTGCTCGTGTCGAACGAGGGCACGAAGGGCCACGTCTGCCCGGACGCGGTGGTGTTCGTGCCGCTCGACAAGAAGGAACAGAACGACCCGCCGGCGAAGAAAGGCCCGGCCAAAGGCGACGACCTGAAGGCGCTCGAAGCGGAGTTGAAGAAGCTCCAAGACACCGGGCCGAAGCGCGACCTCGCGATGAGCGTGATCGAAGAGAAGGTGATCGAAGACGCGAAGGTTCACGTGCGCGGCAGCGTCCACAACCTCGGCGAAGTCGCGTCGCGCGGGTTCCTGCGCGTCGCACTGTACGGCACCGCACCGAGCCTGCCAAAGGCGCAAAGCGGACGCAAGGAACTCGCGGACTGGATCGCCTCGAAAGACAACCCGTTGACGGCGCGCGTGTACGCGAACCGCGCGTGGCACTGGCTGTTCGGCAGCGGTCTCGTGCGCACCGTCGATAACTTCGGCACCACGGGCGAAACGCCGACCAACCCGGAACTGCTCGACCACCTCGCGCTCTCGTTCCAGAAGGATTGGAGCGTGAAGAAACTGGTGCGCGCGATCGTGCTGAGCCACACGTACCAGCAGAGCGGTAGCGCGGACGCGAAGGCGCTCGCGGCCGACCCGGAGAACAAACTCTTCGGGCGCGCGAACGCCCGCCGGCTCGAAGCCGAAGCGATCCGCGACACCATCCTCAGCGTGAGCGCGCAACTGGACGCGACCCGCGGCGGCCCGACGTTCCCGGCGAACCTCGCGGCGGATTACAGCTACAAGAGCGCCTCGCTGCGCCGCAGTGTGTACTTGCCGCAGTTTCGCAACGCGATTCCCGAAATGCTCGAAGTGTTCAACGCCGCGGACCCCAGCACCGTGACCGGGAAGCGCGACGCCGGCACGGTCGCGCCGCAAGCGCTCTACATGCTGAACAGCCCGTTCGTGATCGAGCAATCGAAGAAGGCCGCGGACCGCCTGCTGAGCGAGAACCACGACAGCGACACGGCGCGCGTGACGCGCGCCTATCGGCTCGCGCTCGGCCGCGCCCCCACAGAGGGCGAGCAAGCGGTCGCCGCGCGCTTCCTGAAAGACAAAACGCAAAAGGACGGCTGGACGGCAGTGTTCCACGCGCTGTTCGCGTCCGCCGAATTCCGGTACGTGAAATAGCTCTCGTCGAACCGCCGGCGTGAGCCGGTGGGTTTCGGCACCACCCGCCGGCTCACGCCGGCGGTTCGACAAACAACCTCTACACGCGAGATTCCCATGCAGTTCTCCCGCCGCGAATGGCTCGCTACGAACGCCTGCGGGTTCGGCTCGCTCGCGCTCGCCGGTCTCGCCGCTTCGGAGGCGCGCGCCGCGAACGTGCCGAACCCGCTGGCCGCGAAGCCCGGGCACCACGCGGCCCGCGCCAAGCGCGTCATCTTCCTGTTCATGCAGGGCGGCGTGTCGCACGTCGATTCCTACGACTACAAGCCGGTCCTCACGAAAAAGGACGGCAAGCAACTGAAGTTCGACGACGCCCGCGTGCTCGCCAACACCGGCATGCGCGGCAGCTCGCAGCGGGTAATGAAGCCGCTGTGGAAGTTCGAGCAGCGCGGCAAGAGCGGGAAGTGGGCATCGGACCTGTTCCCCGAAGTGAACGGCGTGATCGACGACCTCACCTTCGTGCACTCCATGCACACCGAAGGCGTCGCGCACGGCCCGGCCACGCTGTTCCTGCACTGCGGTAGCACGAGTTTCGTGCGCCCCAGCTTCGGCAGTTGGGTGCTGTACGGCCTCGGCAGCGAGAACGCGAACCTGCCGGGGTTCGTCAGCATCGCGCCGTCGAGCGGCAACGGCGGCGCGCGGAACTACGGCAACGCCTTCATCCCCGCGATCTATCAGGGCACGCCGGTCGGCCGCGCCGGCGCGCCCGCGAGCGAAGCGACGATCCGCAACCTCGCGCCGGGCCTGCCCGCGAGCGTCACCGAACAGCACTTCGAGTTGCTGCGCGAACTGAACGCCGAGCAACTGAAGCAGAAGCCCGGCGACGCGGAACTCGAAGCGGTCGCGGCCAGTTACGAACTCGCGTGGCGGATGCAGAAGAACGCCCCGGACGTGCTCGACATCGCCAAGGAAACGATTGAAACGCAGAAGCTGTACGGCATCGGCGAGAAGGCGACCGACAACTTCGGGAAGCAGTGTCTGATGGCCCGCCGCCTGAGCGAAGCGGGCGTGCGGTTCGTGCAAGTGACCTACGGCGACAACAGCGCGAACCCGGCGTGGGACCAGCACTCGAACCTGCCCAAGCACGGCGACCACGCGAAGGCCGTGGACCGGCCCATCGCGGGGCTGATCGCGGACCTGAAGCGCCGCGGGCTGCTCGAAGACACGATCGTGTGGTGGGGCGGCGAGTTCGGTCGCACGCCGTACGCGGAGAAGAACGGCACCGGCCGCGACCACAACCCCGGCGGCTTCACGACGTGGCTCGCGGGCGGCGGGTTCAAGCCCGCGCTCTCGTTCGGCGCGACCGACGAGTTCGGCTCCGCGGCTGTGACGGACAAGGTTCACCTGCACGACCTGCACGCGACGATCTTGCACCAACTCGGCCTGAACCACGAGAAGTTGACGTTCCGTTACGCGGGCCGCGACTTCCGCCTGACCGACGTCCACGGCCGCGTGGTAAAGGAACTGCTCGTGTGATGCGAGTGTGAAAATCGGCGAATCGGCGTGCGGTGCGTGCGTAGGTGGGTAGTATCGGGGCGATCCGTGCCCCGCCGACCCACCGGAGCGCACCCATGAGCACCGATCCGAACGCGCCCGCTCCGAACCCACAGACACCGAGCACGGTATCGGCCCCACCGAGCGCCCCGGTCCAACCGGACCCGTGCAAGGACTGGCAGCCGTGGTATCTCCGCCTTCGTGACCTGCTGACCTTTGACACGATCGAATCCGAATTGTGGCGGATAGCACGATACCCGCTCGCGGCAATTCAAATCGTGTTCTATTTGCTGATCGCGTGGGGCGTCGTGGGGAGCGGGTTGGGTGCCGGCGACCTCTTCTGGCACGAGAACCCCGGGCACCAAGTCACCGTCGGGTTAGCCGTCTGCTGGTTGTTCGGCCCCGTGCTCGTGGTGACGATCCTGTTGTTGCCGCCGCGCAACTTGCCCGGTTTGGACGACGGGAAGCGGTCCTCGTTTTGGTTGTGCGGACGCCACTCCCTTTTCTTCACTCGCAACCCCGGCTTGTGGCAAATCGGTCGCCGGGCGCTCCTGTGGCTGTACTGGCTCGGCGCGCTCGTGTACGGCGGGAAGTGGGCCGCCGTTCTCTGGACGTCTCGGCCGTATTGGAGCGGCCAAGTCGATGGCACTTCGCCCTTCGCCGTGTTCGTGTACTCACAATGGGCTGGCGTCCCGTTCGTCCTCGGCTACTTAGCCGCGATCGCGCTCGGGGCCTACGCGACTTACGTCGCCGACGACTCGCGCGCGGGAATGGCCGGCTCGCCGTGGCTGCTCAGCGCGTTCAACAACCCGAACGTTCGCGTCCCGTCGAGCGCGCCCGGTGGTCAGAGCCAGTTGACCCCGGTCGAATTGTTCCCGGGCGACGTGGCCCTTCAGCAACTAACCGCTCTCGGCACGATACCGCCGGGCGCGGCGGGCGCGCCGCACGTCGTCCCGAACCCGACACTGACGCAAGCCGCGTACAATCTGTGGTCGCTGCTCCAACTGCACGCGCTGGCGTACGGGTTCGGGTTGCGCATCCTCAAGGTCTTCGCCCTAGCGGGCGCGGCGCAACTGCTGATCGATTGGGTCGCTATCCCGAGCGTAAACTATTTCTCCGGCCAGCAGTATTCGGGTTTCCAGTTGCTCTCCCCGGTGGCGTGGGTGTCGGTGCTGTTGCTGCTGCTGAACGTGTTCGGCGGATTCGTTGCGTTCCGGTTCCGGTACACCCGCGTCGGCGTGATCTGCTGGATCACCTACCTGTTCGTTGCGAACGTCGAGGCCGGCGCGGTGGTGCCCGTCCTGTTCCTCATCGTCGGTGCCGTGGCGGTCTTGGCCCGCGCGCCGTTGGCGTGGTTGGTCGGATGGGTGGCGCTCGTGTTCGTCACCGTGCGGGGGGCGGTACTCGGGGTCACCGGCGCGCTGCACCACTACCCGTTCGACTCTCCCCCGGTGGCGGACGACAGCGCGTTGCGCCTGTTCGAAATCGTCAGTCTCGTTGTCGGGTTCGTACTGCTCGTCGCGTACACCACCTACGTCCCAGTAGTAGAGGAGCTAGAGTGGGCGCGCGCGCGCTGGCGTACGGGGGACGGTAGCCGGCCGCCGTACGCCACGCCGTGGGTGGCTCGCGCGTTTGGGTGCTCTGCGCTGGTTTGTTTCCTGTTGGGGAACAACTTCGGGTGCCAGACGCACCCCATGCGATACGACGTGGGCGACTACGACCGACCCGTCGCGTTTGAAAGGCACGGCGAGCCGAGCGACGGCAAAGGCCTGATTCGAGCTGACGAACTACTGAGCGCCTTCGAGGCGACAAACCGATCCGAGGACGGGCGCAAGCCGCGGTTGGTACTCGTCGCAGTGAGTGGTGGCGGCATCCGCGCATCGGTGTGGACCGGCGTCGTGCTCGAAGGGTTGGAGCGCGAATTGAGCGCCGTGTCGTTCCGTGACCGGGTTCGGATCATTACCGGTGCCAGCGGCGGTATGGTCGGTGCGTCCGCGTATGCATTCGGGAGTCGCAACCCCAAAGACGATTGGGGGCCGTACGAGTACGTGAAACCGCACGTGCAGTGCCACCAAACCGGACTGCGCCCACTCGCGTGGGCGCTCGCCCGCGACGCGCTCTCGCCGGTCGCGCAGACCATGATTGTGCGCGACTTCACATGGAACGCGCTGTTCCCGAACCGCTACGATATCGACCGCGGGCGCACGCTTGAGTCCGCGTGGCGCACGAACTTCACCGGCCGACTGAATTGGGAAGAGCGGTACTTCGGTCACTTCCCGTGCTTCGTTAATCGCTCCGCTGGGAGCGCCGACGGCGCGCGCCTGTTCAAGGCGTCCCCCTTCGACCGACCAATGCGCGACTTATTGGACTACGAGCGCGCCTGCGCGAAACCGTCGCTCCTTTTCGCACCGGTTCTAGTGGAAGACACCAAGCGTCTGTTCGTGAGTAACCTCGACCTTCAGTTCCTGACGGCCCCAACGGCCCTCCGCTTGGACGGTACCGCCCACGGGGTGCTGGGGCGGTTGCGCCACGCGCTGTCACTTCCGGAGGCGTTAGCGCGCCCGGGGGTCGAGTTCTTCCGCCTGTTCCCGGACGCGACCAAGTTCAAGGTCGGGTCGGCGGCACGCATGAGCGCGTCGTTCCCGGTAGTTAGCCCGGCGGTTCCGATCCCGACGGAACCGGTGCGCCGAGTCGTCGATGCCGGTTACTACGACAACTACGGCCTCGACATCCTCACCAACTGGTTGCTACATAACGAGAAGTTGATCGAAGAACACACGTCCGGTGTGCTGATCGTCCAGATTCGCGCCTTCCCGCTCGAGGATAAAGGAAACGCGTTTCAGCCCGAGTCCGGCGGGTTGCTCGACAAACTTATTGGGGCCGTGAGCGCGCCACTCGACGCGGTCTTAAACGCGCGCGGTTGGTCCGCGTACCACCGTAACAATCAGCAACTGGCCGAAGTCGCCCGCGTGTTCAAACGGCTCGACAAAGGCGATCGGCCGTTCTTCGCAACGACCGTGTTTGAGCTCCAACAAGAGGCGGCGCTGAGTTGGTACCTCACTTCCGCTCAGAAGCGCCAAGTCGCCGAAGGGTTCTACAAATACGAGAAGGGTAAGTTCCTTCTGCACGCGGACCAAGAGAAACGCCCCGGTGAATTCGCCGTCACCGATAAAGTAAACGGGCAGATTGAAGCCATCCGCGAGTGGTTCCAAAAGCCGTGACCGCCGACCGCTTCCTATTGTTGCTGTTGCGCGCGAACGCCGCGATCCTGCTGTGCGCGGTGCCGTTCGCGCTGGTGCCGTTCGAGTGGATGGACGCCGTTCACCGGTGGCTCGGTCTCGGACCGCTGCCGGACGCGCCGATTACGCGGTACCTCACGCGCTCGCTGTCGCTCGTGTACGGGATGCACGGCGCGGTCGTGCTCGGCGTCACGTGGCACTGGCCGCGGTACAAGCCCGCGGTGCCGCTCGTCGTCGCGCTTCACGTCGCGCTCGGCGGGGCGCTGCTGGCGGTCGATCTGGACGCTGGCGTGCCGTGGTGGTGGGCCATCACCGAAGGGCCGGGACTCATTTCGTTCGGTCTGTTCGTGTTGTTCGTGTTCCGCCGCGCAAGTTGCGCCGCGCCGGGCGTTCACTAACGGGCGGCGGCACGAACCGTGCCTCAATTCGTAACGGCGCGCCTCGTGCGCCAACGCTCTCGAAGCGCGGCGCGTTGTACAATAACGGGGAAGAGCAGAACCGGAGGCACCCCATGACCGCCCGTACCGTTCGTTCGCTCGCCGCTCTCGCGCTCGTCGCGTGCGCCGGCCCGGTTGCCGCGCAGAACCCGTTTCTGCCGCCGAACAACCCGTTCCTGCCGCAACCGGTTGTGCCGCGGCCCCAACAGCCGCCGCGACCGGTGCAGGTGCAGCCGAACGTGTTCCTGCAACCGCAGGTGCCGAACCGCGGCGGCGTGCAGTTGCCGAACCTGAACTTCCCGTTCCAGCACGGGAACCAGTTCAACTCGCCCTACGGCCCCTACGCGAGCGCGGTGCCGGTGCTGTTCAACCAGATCGTGATTCCGAACCAGAACCCGTTCGCGCCGAGTTTGGTCATCAACAACCCGTTCGCGCCGAACAACTTCAACCAGCCGCCGATCGGATTCGGGCCGAACCCGAACTTCTTCGGTGGCGGGTTCTCTGGCGGTTACTCGATTCAGCAACCCGGTGCGTTCCAGTTTCGCGGGCCGAACCGGTTCGTGAACCCCTTCTCCGGCACCGCGTATGCACCGTTCAGCGGCGTGGCGCAAACGGCCGACGGTAGCCTGTTCTACCGGGTGCCCGGTACCGGTGCGGCGAACCAGTTCGGCAACTACGCGGTCGGCTCCGGGCTGTACTACAACGCCGAAAGCGGCGCGTTCTTGAACCCTGCTAGCGGCATCATCGCGCGCCCCGGCAACTTCTTCCTGCCCTACATCTACTAAGTTGGCCTTCCGCGACGGTCACGCGATTCGGTAGCATCGCTCCCCCACGGAGGGGAACGACCGATGCACGGCCGGACGCGGGACTACGCCGTTCTTATCGCGCTGTGCGCGGTACTCACGCTGCCGAACCTCGGCGCGCCGTCCCTTTGGGACGTGGACGAGGGCGTGAACGCCGAAGCCGCGCGCGAGATGCGCGACAACGATTCGTGGCTCATCCCCACCTTCAACTACAAGCTGCGCACCGCGAAGCCGGTGCTGTTGTACTGGCTCCAGCGCGCCAGTTACGCCGCGTTCGGCGTGAGCGAGTGGAGCGCACGATTGCCCTCCGCGCTCATGGTGTGCGGTGCGGTGCTGCTGCTGTACGAACTGACCCGCCGCATGTTCGACCGCACAACGGGCCTACTCGCCGGCGTCGTGCTCGCGTCGGCAATCGAAGTGTGCATGCTGGCCCACGCCGCGACCCCGGACGCGACGCTCTTGTTCTTTACCGTGCTCACCTTCTACGCCTTCTGGCGCGGGCACGAAGATTCGGCCAACAAATGGTGGCGCTGGACGGCTGCGGCGTGCGCGCTGGCGATGCTCACGAAGGGGCCGGTCGGCGTGGCGCTACCGGGCCTCGTGATCATTCTGTACTTCGCGTGGAACCGCGAGCTGACCAGACTGTTGGACCGGCGGATACTATCGGCAGGGCTGGTGTTTCTGCTGATTGCCGGCCCGTGGTACGGCCTCGTGACGGCCGAAACGCGCGGCGAGTGGGCGCGCCAGTTCTTCGCGAATGAGAACTTCGGACGGTTCTCGTCGCCGATGGACAACCACAGCGGCCCGTTCTTCTACCACGCCGCGGCGCTCTTGGTGCTGTTCGCTCCGTGGAGCGCGTTCCTGCTCGCGGCGTTGTGGTACGGCTGGCGCGGGGCGCAGCGGCCCGCGGGCGAAGCCGACGCGGTGCCGCGCGCCGAGCGCCTGTTGCTCTGCTGGTTCGGCGCGTACTTGGTCTTCTTCTCCGTCGCGGCAACGAAGCTGCCGAACTACATGCTCCCCGCGTACCCGGCGCTGGCGGTACTTTCGGCGCGGTTCCTGATGCGGTGGCGCGCGGGCGAAGTGCGCGTGCCGCAGTGGGTGATGCAAGTGGGCGTCGGGGCCATAGCGCTCACGGGCCTCGCGTTCGCGATCGGGTTGGTGATCGTGAGCGGTACGGGCGGCTTGTTGCCGGAAACCGCGCGCACGTTCCCCGGCGCGGAGCGCGTCGCGGTGCTGGGCCTCGTGCCACTCGTGTGCGCGCTCGTGTTGTGGCGCGCGTTACGCGCCGGGGACCGGGGGCGATTCGTGCGCGCGCAGGCCGCGGGGGCGGTGGCGTTCACGGCGCTGCTCGCGGCGCTGGGGTCCGGCCCGTTCGACGCGCGCAAAGCGGCGAAGGAACTGGTGCGCGCCAGCGGGGTGAGCGCGCCGGAGCGCGACATCCGGCTCGCGCACGCCGACTGGTTTCAACCGAGCATCGTGTTCTACGCGCGGCGCGAGGTGGCGGAAGTGTTCGGCCCGGACGCGGTCGCGGAGTTCTTGGCCGTGCCCACGCCGGGCTACTTGTTCGTGCCCGCGAACACGTGGGCGCAGCTCGAGCCGAGGGTGAAGGTGCCGGTGCGCGTCGCGGCGCGCCACTACGACTTCTACCGCAACAAAGAAATTCTGGTGGTCACCAACGACGGCGCGCCGGTCGCGGCGCGGTAAGCGGGGTAATGTGTAGGATTCGCGCTGGCTGTTCCTCCAGTCTTGCCAACACTTCTGGGCCGCTCGTGCTGGTGCATCCGGCACGAACGGCCGATTCATTTCGATACTGCCGGTTCGCCCCTTCCGGGCGTCCGCTTCAACCCTCTCGTTCGCCACGGATGGCCCCAATGAGGCGGTTCGTTCAGTCCGCGGTCGCGTCGCTCGCCGTCGCCGCCCCGTTCGCCGTCGCCCAAGATCCCGCTGTGCCCGGCGTTCCGCCCGCCGAAGTGCGCGGCCTTTATCCGGTCGAAGCGGCGACGCCGGAACCCGCGTCCGCGGCGAAACCCGCGCCGCCGCAGATCGAACAGCCCTCGGTGCCCACGGTGCCGGGCGCGCCGAGGCCGGTTGCGCCGAAGCCG
>JALHNS010000019.1:18225-38133 GCA_022843445.1 Gemmata sp. | reverse complement strand
GCCACGCGCCGCGCCACACGATAGAGCCAGCCGATCACGGTGCCGCGGCCGGCGATGGTGTCGGCCTTGCGCGCCAGCGCGAGGAACGTGGCTTGCGCCGCGTCTTCGGCCGCGTGGTGGTCGTTCAGCGCCGCGCGGCAGACGCGCTGCACCAGCCCGGCGTGCCGGAACACGAGCAACTCGAACGCGGCCTCGTCGCGGTGCTCCGCGAACTGCGCGACGAGTTCCGCGTCGGTGGGGCCGTGCGCGGGATCGAGGCCCGCGGCGCGGAGGTACTTGCGGATGCCGGAGCCGGCCATCGGTGGCACCTGTGTGGGGCGTTCTGAAAGTGAAGAGGCGCGCCGCGGCGGTTCGCGTACAGAATTTTTTCTGGGACCGCGGGCGTCCCGCCCGCACGCTTCGGAGCGCGGGTGGCAAACCGGTTCGGAGTTTGGTGATACGAATTGTGCCGCGTGCGGGCGGGACGCCCGCGGTCCCGGGGTGCGAACCCGCGGGCGGCGGCGCGCGTCCGTTCGTGAGATGGAGGGGCAAGCCGACTGGCGACGGCACCCGGTTGGAAGCCGGACGAGGCTCAACACCCTTGCGGGTTCGACTCCCGCCCCTTCCGCTCTTCAAAGTGGTAGGCACGCTCCGCGTGCCGTTGCTGAACAACTCAATCGCGCTTTGCGAAGGTGAGTTCAGTTCCACAGCGACGGCACGCGGAGCGTGCCTACCACTTTGGCTACTCCGCGGCGGGCTTCTCGCCGCCGGGCTTGCGGAACTTCGCGGGCAGTTTCGGCGCTTCTTGCGGCACCGGCACCGGTTTCGGTTTCAGCGCCTTGTCGGCGATGTCGGTGCGGTAGTGCATCCCGGCGAACTCGATCAGCTTCACCGCCTCGTAGGCGCGCGCCTTCGCGCCCGCGAGCGTGTCGCCCAGCGCGGTGACGCCCAGCACGCGCCCGCCGTCGGTGACGACGCGGTTCGCGGCGTCGAACTTGGTACCCGCGTGGAACACCTTCACGTCCGGCACCTTCGCGGCTTCGTCGAGGCCGCCGATCACCTTACCGTTGTCGTACTTGCCGGGGTAGCCGCCCGAGCACAGCACCACGCACACCGCGGGTCGCGGGTCCCATTCCACCTTGTTCTCGAACTCCTGCAACCGCTCGTCGGCCACCGCTTCGAGCAGGTCGAGCAGGTCGGTCTTCAGGCGCATCATCAGCGGTTGCGTTTCGGGGTCGCCGAAGCGACAGTTGAATTCCAGCACCCGCGGGCCTTGGTTCGTGAGGATGATGCCCGCGAACAGCGTGCCCTGAAACGGGAACCGGCCGCGCTTCATCGCGTGGATGGTGGGGAAGAACACGCTCTGCTCGAAGCCCTTCATCAGCTCCGGCGTGGCGACCGGGGCCGGGCAGTACGCGCCCATGCCGCCGGTGTTCGGCCCTTGGTCGCCGTCGAACACCGCCTTGTGATCCTGACACGCCGGCAGCGGCAGGAACGTGCGGCCGCTCACGAGCGCGAGCACCGACACCTCTTCGCCCTCGAGTCGCTTCTCGACCACGATCTTGCGGCCGGCGCGGCCGAACTCTTCGCGCGTCATGATCCGCTCGACGGCCTTCACCGCGTCCTCGGCGGTCTTGCACACGACGACGCCCTTGCCGGCGGCGAGGCCGTCGGCCTTCACCACCACCGGGTAGTCGCGGGTGCCGATGTAGTCGCGCGCCGGCTGCGGGTGGTCGAACACGCGGAACTCGGCCGTGGGCACGTCCGCGCTTTGCATGATTTCTTTCGAGAACACCTTGCTGGCTTCGATGCGGGCCGCGCCCTTCGAGGGGCCGAACACCTTGTAGCCCTTGGCGCGCAAGAAGTCCGCGAGGCCGGCGGCGAGCGGGTCTTCCGGGCCGATCACCACGAGGCCGATCTGCTCCTTCGCGCAGAACCGCTGGAGCTTGTCGGTTTCGGTGTGGTCGATGGGCACGTTCGTAACGCCGTCGCGGGCGGTGCCGGCGTTCCCGGGCGCGCAGAACACGGTGCCCGCGCGCGGGGACTGCTTGATGCGCCACGCGAGCGCGTGTTCGCGCCCGCCCTTACCGATCACCAGAACGTTCATCGTGCGTGCCGCGTGGGTGCCGAAAGCGAGACCGTCAATCTACTGCGCCGGGGCGCGTCGGGCCGCGCGCGGTACACTATCCGCACCCGAACCGCGAGGGGAACCATGTCCGCGCCGGCCGAACCGCTCCGCGTCCTCGTCGTGGACGACAACAAACCGTTCGCCGAAACCATCGCCGAAGAAATGGACCGCCGCGGGCACGCCTGCACGGTCGCTCACGGCGGCCGGGCCGGCGTCGCGCGGCTCGAGGCCGAACCGTTCGACGTGGTGCTCACCGACCTGAAAATGGCCGACCTCGGCGGGTTGGAAGTGGTGGAGCGGTGCCGCGCGCTGCGCCCGGACGCGGAGGTGTTCGTCGTCACCGGGTTCGCGGACGTGGGCACCGCGGTCGAAGCGATCAAGCGCGGCGCGGCCCACTACTTCCAAAAGGGAACGGACGCCAAGCAGTTCCTCGCCGAACTGCGCGCGGTGGTGGCGCAGTGCGCCGAGCGCGCGCGCACGGTGCGCGAACTGCGCCGCCAGATCGACGAGAAGTTCGGGTTCGAGGGCGTGGTGGGCAACGGCCCGAAGATGCTGCGCGTGCTGCAACTGCTCAAGGCGTACGCGCCCAGCCCGGCCTCGGTGCTGATCCTCGGCGAGAACGGAACGGGCAAGGAACTCGCGGCCCGCGCGCTCCACTACAACAGCCCGCGCCGCGCCAAGCCGTTCGTCGCCATGAACTGCGCCGCGCTGAACGAGAACCTGCTCGACGACGAAATGTTCGGCCACGTGGACGGCGCGTACACCGGCTCCAAGGGCGCGCGCAAGGGCCGCTTCGAGCACGCCGACGGCGGCACGCTGTTCTTGGACGAAGTCGGCGACATGCCGCTCACGCTGCAAGCGAAGTTGCTCCGCGCGCTGGAGAACGGCGAGGTGGTGCGCATCGGCGCGAACGAACCGGTGAAGGTGGACGTGCGCATCATCGCCGCGACCAACAAGGACCTGCAGAAGGAAGTGGAGGCCGGGCGGTTCCGGCAAGACCTGTTCTTCCGACTGAAGGTGGGCACCGTGCGGATGCCGCCGCTGCGCGAGCACCGCGACGACGTGCCGCAACTGGTCGCGCACTTCCTGCGCGACTTCGCCAAGAGGTACGGCAAGCCGGTGCCGAAGGTGAGCGCCGCGGTGTGGAAGGCCCTCGAGGCGCACGACTGGCCCGGCAACGTGCGCGAGCTGCGGAACCTGCTCGAAAACATGCTGGTGCTGGACCTCGACGGCGAGTTGGGCACCGACGACCTGCCGGAAGACGCGGGCCTGTCCGCCGGGGGCGCGCGCGGCGCGACCGGGTCCGACGCGCTCGTGGGCCGCTCGCTCGAGGAAGTGGAGCGGTACTACATCGAGCGCGCGCTGGAGTTGCACGGCGGCAACCGCGAGGACGCGGCCCGCGCGCTGGGCCTGAGCGAGCGCACGCTGTACCGCAAGCTGCAAGAGTGGAAGAAATCCGAAGTCGCCGCGGAGTGAGCGATGTCACCAGACGCAACCGTAACTTCGGTCGCCGGGTTCGTGCTGGGCGAGTTGCTCGGTCGGGGCGGGTTCGGGGCCGTGTACCGCTCGCGCCACCCCGCTCTCGATGTCGATGTGGCGGTGAAGTTGATCGACGTTCACGCGCTCGCGACCGACCCCGCGCGGGTGCTCGCCGAGGCGCGGTTGATGGCCCGGCTCGACCACCCGAACCTGTTGCGCGTCCTCGACGCGGGCACGTCCGATGCGTGGGTGTACCTAGTTCTCGAACTGATGGACGGCGGCTCGTGTAAGTCCCTTCGGGCGCAGTCGCCCGCGGCGCTGCTCGACGCGGCCCGCCAATTGCTTTCCGGCGTGCAGGCGCTGCACGACGCGCGCGTTCTGCACCGCGACATCAAGCCGGCGAACCTGCTCCGCCGGGCTGGGGACGGGCGACTGAAACTCGCGGACCTCGGCATCGCCGCCGAGTGGCGCACCGCGGCCGACTACGACCGCGCCGGAACCCTCGCGTACATGGCCCCGGAACTGTTCGACGGCAAGCCGCGCTACAGTCCGGCGACCGACCTGTACGCGGTCGGTGTGACGCTCGCGTATATGGCGACGAAGGCCGACTCGTTCCCACCCGCTCCGCAACCCGAAGCCGAAAAACCGGTCCGCACGATAGACGAGCGCCCGGACCTCCCACCGACGCTCGCGGCCCTGATCGACCGGTTGCAAGCGCGTGAACCGGCCGCTCGGCCCGCGAGCGCCGCGGAGGCACTCGCGGTGCTCGCGGGCACGAGCGCGCCGGTCGCGGCACCGGTGCCGCGCGGCGCAGAAGTAGAAACCCTCGTGGGAGCCGAAACGCCGGGTGGCGCGCGGCGGATCGGCGCGTGGATGCTGGGCGAGACCGTTCACGACTCAGCCAACTGGCACGGGTGCGTCGCGTACCATGCGCGCACCGGGCGCGCCGCACGGCTCATGTGGCTCAAGCCGGACGGCCCCATCGGAACGACCTCCCACAACATTCTCGCCGCCGCCAATCGCGCCGCCCGAATTGCGCACCCCGCGATCAGTGAAGTGATCGACTGGGGGCGACACGAGGGGCAAGCGTTCGTTGTGACCCCGCCCCAAGGGCGCAGCCTCCGGGACGTTGTGGACGGCGGCAAGCCGTTGGACGAACCCACCGCGATCGGGTTCATGGCCGCTCTCGCCGACGCGCTGTCGCACCTCCACGCGCTCGGGTTGGTGTACCAGTTGGTCGAACCGGGATCGGTGGTGCTGCGGGGCGACGCGCGCTCCGTACAGTTCGGTTGGCCGGTCTTTTCGGCACTCGCGGGGACGCCCGTTGACGCAGTCGATGGCGTATCGCCCCGTTTCTTTGTACCGAAGTTCGCAACCCCCGAGACGCTCGCCGGCGCGGCGGAGCGAATCGAACCCAGTGCCGACCTGTACGGACTGGGGGTGACGTTTTGTTATCTGCTCGTAGGCGGCGAAGCGTACGAGCGCGGGCGCACCGCAGGCGGGGCGAATATCCGTGCTGTGGTTCCGGAACTGACGGCACGGTTTGCCGCGCTGGTGAGCCGGCTCATGTCTCTTGATCCGAGCGCGCGACCGACGGCAGCAGAGGCGCGTGCCGAACTGGGTACCATCGCACGGCATTTGGGCGTACCGCTCACTTGAGCGCTCACCGCGGCGCGCGCGCCATTCGCCCCAACAGGTCGCGCACTTCGCTCGCGCTCAGTTCGCGCTCCACCGCGCACTCGACCGGCAGGTGCGCGAACCGGCGGCCCGCGTTCCAGCCGCGCGCGTACGGCGGCGGACTCAGCAGCACGACGCGCGTGCCCTCGAACGCGCGCACGTCCGCGGGCACGCCCTCGTTCCAAATCCAGTGCTCGCTGCCGGTCTGCCCTTCGGGCAGCGTGCCGTCGGCGCGCAGCCCGGTCCAGTTCCACAGGTTGAACGACCCGCGGGCGTGCAACCGGCCGCTCGGCTCGCCGATCCCGCGCGCGAGTGCCACGCCCCGCTCGTTCGGCGGTTCGCCGCTCAAGCGGCCGTCGCCGATCAGTTCGCCCGCGAGCAGCGTGTGCAGTTGGAAGTTGTCCGCGACGCCGCTGATGCGAAGGGCGTAGCCCTTCCCTTCCGCCGGGTGAATCACCAGCAGCGGTTCGTCGTCGAGTACGCGCAGCATGCACGTGAGGTGCGACGCGCCGCCGTACGCGCCGTCGTTGGCGCGCGAACGCTCTAGCAACTCCGTTCGAGCGCGGGCCGCGGCGCGCAGTTCCTTCGAGCGGCTCAGGTGCGCGATCACGCCGAGGGTGAAGAACCGGTCGGCCATGTGCGCGAACACCGCCATCGGGTGCGTTTCGAACAGCGCCGGGCCGAACCGCATCCCGAGCGCGTCCCACGATTCGTCCGCGATGTACGAATCGAGGTCGTAGTCGGGATCGTCCGCCTTGCGCTCTTCGATCTCGCTCGCAAGGTCCGCGTCGTTGGCCGCGCGGTCGTAGGCCAGTTCGTAGAAGTCGCCCACGTTTTTCAACAAATGGGGGAGCAGATCGAGCAGCACGAACCCGGTGACGTGCGGGTCGCCGCCGCACTCCACGAGCGAACCGCAACTGATGCCGACGTGCCCGGTCGCGACCGGGCGCACGTTCGGGAACAGCGCCGCGAGCGCGCGCTGCGCCGTCGCGATTTCGTCGCTCGTGGCACCGTTCAGCGCGCTCCCGAATCGCCGCGAGTGCTCGTTCAGTTCTTCGACCCACGCGTCGTCGCCGCGGACCGCGGTGAGAAACGCTTCGAGCGCGTCGGCGAACGCGGACATGGCACGACCCGGTGGGGAAGGGCAGACTGGCACATTGAAAGACCGATTACCGCGGGCGACGCGGGGCAAACAGGTAGCGACTGACTTGTACTTCCCAGCGCGCAACGTCCACCGCGTACCACACGCTGATCGGATATACGTACGCCCAACGCAACTGCCCGAGCAATTGCAACTGCTGTCGGGACTCGCCAAACCCGTCGGCGTACCACATGAGGCCGCGTTCAATGACGAGCGCGGCGGTAACGGGTTCGGCGCGCATGCCGACTAACTCCGCGGCGCGAATCACACCAACAAACAGCTCTTTGGCATACGCGGAGTGGTGAACGGTGAACGGGCGCGGGGTCACGATTTGCCCTCGCGCGGGCCGATGGCATCGAGTTCTGCAAGAAAGTCGCTGATCGTGCCGGGCACGAGCGTCTTGCGTTCCTCGAGCAATTCGGCTTCTGTCGGCGGCGGGTGATCGGGAAATGCGGCAGCGTACAGATCGAACAGCGCGCGCCGTGTCTCCTCGCGCTGCCGTGTCATAGCTGCGAGTGCCACTTCCAATTCAGCGATGCGCCGCAACATCTCGTTCTGTTGCGGCGCGGGTGCGGTATCGTCCATTGTGGGTTGCTCTCTCGCGGTGCGGTCAACCATTCAATTCTACCGCCTCTTCCCAGTGCTGGTACAGGCGCGCGAGCGCGTCCTTCGACGCCTCCAGTTCGCGCATCGTGTCGCGCAGTTTGGTCGCGTCCTTGTACACGTCCGGCGTTTGCAGTGCGGCTTCAAGGTCCGTGACCTTCTTCTCGGTCGCGGCGATATCGGCTTCGAGGTCCGGCACCTTGCGGTACGGGAACTGGCGCTTGCGCTTCGTCGGCTTCGCGTCGCCCGCGAGCGACGCGCCTTTGTCCTCGCGCTCCGCCGGCTTGCGGTTACCGCCCTTCGCCTTGTCCGCGTCCTCGCGGGCTTGGCGCAGCAGCTCGTAGGTGTCGTAGTTGCCGTACACCACTTCAACGGTGTCGTTCGCGAACACAATCAGCAGGTCCGCGACGCGGTTCAGGAAGTACCGGTCGTGGCTCACGACGATGCACGTCCCCTCGAACGCCTTCAGCGCCTCTTCGAGCGAGTCGCACGCCCAAATGTCGAGGTGGTTCGTCGGCTCGTCGAGGATGAGCAGGTTCGCGCCGTTCACGGTCAGCTTCGCCAGCGCCGCGCGCGAGCGCTCGCCGCCACTCAGCGATTTGATGGGCTGTTCGATGATCTCGCCCTGCAAGCCGAAGCTGCCGAGCAGGTCGCGCATCTTCTGTTCGGTCTGCGTCGGGTCGTCGTCCGGCCACACGGCGCGAACGACGCTCTTTTCGGGGTCCAAGATGCCCAAGTGCTGATCGAGGTACCCCGGGAACACGAGGTGCCCGCGCTGTACGAGGCCGCTCGTCGGTTCCTCTTCGCCGAGCAGGATTTTCAGCAGCGTCGTTTTGCCGCACCCGTTCGGCCCCATGATGCCGAGGCGCTTGCCGCGCGGCAGGTCGAAGCTCAGCTTCTCGAACAGCGTGCGGTCGCCGTAGCGCTTGGTCAGGTCTTCGGTGTGAAACACCACGTCGCCGGAGCGCGCGACCTCCGGGAACCGGATGTTCGGCCCGCTCACCTTCGTCGGCTTCTCCAACCGTTCGAGTTTGTCGAGCACCTTCACCCGCGACTGCGCCTGCTTCGCCAACTGCCCGTAGTGCGCGCGGCGGATGTACTCCTCTTGCTTCTCCACGAACTCCTGCTGCGCCTCGTACTCCTTCAACTCGCGCTCGTACTTCTCGTCGCGCAGCCGCACGTACTGCTTGAAGCTGCCGGGGAAACTCGTGATCTTGCGCGCGTGCAGCTCGAACGTCTTGTTCGTGACGCGGTCCAAGAAGTACCGGTCGTGCGAGACGATGAGCATGCCTTCCGGCTGCTGCGCGAGGTAGTTTTCGAGCCACCGCGTCGTGTCGATGTCCAAGTGGTTGCTCGGCTCGTCGAGCAGCATCACGTCCGGCGCGGAGAGGAGTAATTTCGCCAACAGCAAGCGGCGCTGCTGCCCGCCGGAGAACGTGTTCACGTCGCGCTGGAAGTCCTTTTGCGCGAACCCGAGGCCCGCCAAGACGCCTTCCACCTTGTGGTCGAGTTCGAACGCATCGTGGTGGCGCAGCAGTTCGCTGAGGCGGTCGAAGGTCGCGCTGAGTTGCTTGCGCTTGCCCTCGTCGGTCGCGGCGGCCAACTCTTCGGCGACCTGTTCGAACTCGCGCTGCGTGGCGAGCAGTTCGTCGAACGCGGACTTGGCTTCGTCGAAGAGGGTGCGGCCGTGCGGGAAGTGCGCGACTTGTTGCAGGATGCCGAGGCGCGCGCCGGCGTGCAGTTGCACCTTGCCGGAGTCGGCTTCGTCCAACCCCGCGAGGATGCGCATGAGCGTGGTTTTGCCCGCGCCGTTCGGCCCGACGAACCCGATCCGCTCGCCCGCGTGGATCTCGAATTCGACTTCGTCGAAAAGCGGGGTCGCGCCGTACCCGCGCGACAGGTTGGAACACGAGAGCAACAGCATAGGGGTGTTGACCGCCTCAACGGTATCGGTGGAACGCGCGCCGCAAAGGCCACACAGGGCTTCCGCCCTGTGCTGCGTCAGGCGACCCGCTCCGCGGGTGCAAAGACAGGGCTACTGTCTTCGCCGCCCGGAGGGCCGGCTGGCGTAGCACAGGGCGGAAGCCCTGTGCGGCCTTCGCGGGCGGTGTCGCCCCGGCATTTTACGGCGCGCCGAGTTAGGGCAATTTGAACAGCGCGAGGACCGCGGGATCGGGGAGGCCCTTCTCCGCGGCGCGGAACAGCGCGTTCGCGTCGGCCTTCGCCCCGGTGAACCACAACTGATAGCCCAACAGGAACTCCAGCGCCGCCGCGCCGGGGTTGTCGGCCAGCGCCTTCTTCAGCGCCGCGAGTTGCGCGTCGAACCGGTCGCGGTGTGCCCCGTAGAGTGCGGTCGGGTCGAACGCGGACGCGGGCCATTTCGGGTCGAGGGCCAATCCGGTGCGAAGGGCGCTCACCGCGTCGGCGTACTTCCCGGCCGCGAACAGCGCTTGCGCGCGGAGGAACTGAGCTTCGGCGTTCTTGTCGTCCGAACCGGACGCGCGAACGAAGTGTTCGGTCGCGCGCCCGAACTCGCCGGCCTCGAACGCGGCGCGGCCGAGCGCGAGCAACCGCACCGCTTCTTTCTTGGGATCGGCTTCGACCGGTTCCACCTTCACCGCGGCCACCGCGCGGAACGGGTCGAACGGGATCACCGCCGCGGCGACACCGGGGCGCGGCACCGCGGCCACGCGGTTCACCGGCGGGATCGTTTCTTCGTTTTTGGGCGCGATCACGAGCCAATCGGCCGGGCGCGCGCCCGCGGGCAGCACGAGCGGCGCGGGGTCCGCGATTCCGCCCGCGACGATCACCGGAACGGGCACCGGCGCGACGATCACCGGCGGCGCGAACGGGTTGTAGTACGGGTTCAGGAACGTGCTGAACGTGCCGGGCGACGCGAGGTACGGGCCGAACGCCGGCGCGAGGTACGCGGGCGGGTAGGAATAGAAGGCGGAGCGCGTCGCGAACCCGCCGGCGAACCCGGCGACGCGCACGCGCCCGTTCGAGAAGCCCAGCGCGAACCCGCGCTGGTACTGGTACTGGTACGAGTAGCCGTACACCGGCGGGCCGCCGAACACGAACTGCGCGCGGGCGGGCGCGAGGTCCGCGAGTGCGAGTAGCACCGCCGCCGCGAGAACGAACCGCGCCACGGGAAGCCCTCCGCGCGTGAACCGCACGACCACATTATCCGCTACAATCGCGCGCAACGCAACGGGAGGTGAACGAAGAAAGCCCGCGAGCTTGCGCCCGCGGGCTTCGGTGTTCGCGCGGCGCGCGGAACTCAGGCGGCGCGGCGGGTGAAGCGGGCGCGGCCGAACAGCGCCAGCCCGCCGAGGCCCGCGAGCAGCACGGCCGGCGGGGCCGGGATCGGATCGGCCGGCGGCACAGGGTCCACCGTGATTTGGTCTTGGATCGTGCCGTTCACCAGCGCCACGAGGCGGTTGCCCGCGAGGCTGCCGTTCGTGTAGTAGGCGTTATTCTGGATGTCGTTCAGGAAGCTCTGCGCCAGCGAGTTGGTGAACCGCACGCTCCCGCTCGTCGATTCGGTGCGCGTCGTGCTCGGCGCGCCGTCGTAAATGATTTCCCACAGCGCCAGTTGGAACGAGGCTTGGCGGCTGGTGTTGCCGATGGTGCTGTTGTAGAACCGGTCGAACAGGCTGGTGATCGCGTTCGCCTTCGACGTCGTGCCGATCAGCGGAGCGGCCGTCAGGTTCGTTTGAACGGTGAACGTGGTCGCCGACGACGACAAGCCCTGATCCAGTTCGATGCAGTACGTCGGGACGGCGCTGTTGAAGTTCGAGTTAATCGGGCTGTTCTGGCTCCACGAGAAGATGCCGCCACTCGTGGTGACGTTCGAGCCGAGGTAGTTGAACGACACGCTCACGCCCGAGGCCGGGTTGCGGGTGAGGCTGATCGTTTCGGCCTTCGCGCTCGGCGCGAGCGCGGCCACCGCGATCACGGTGAACGCGAGACGGAACAAACGGGTCATGGAGCGCCTCTCGTAGGGGGAGTAGCCCGCGCTGCCGGGGGCAACGCCTACAACGGATACGACGGATGTATCGTTGGGGCCGTTGTACCAGACCCGCCCGGCGCGGTAAACGCTACCCGCGGCAAAATCGCGCGAATCCCGAGATTTTTGTGGCAGAATGGGTGGTTTGTAACGATTGGTTTGCGCCCGATCGGCTCGAACAGCGTGGCGCTCCCAAAAATACTCCGCGCGGCCCCGATTCGTCAGATCGCGCGGGAGTTCCCGACACTCGGCCGGCCTCGCGCCTCTCGCTTTCGGTGCCAACGGGAAACGGCCGCTCGTTCGCACCCGCGCGCCGGCGGGCGCACCGTGCGAACCGGTTCGAACACCGGACCTTGCGCCGCCCCGCGGTCGAACGCTATACTGAGATTCGACCTCCGCGAGGCCGCGCCGATGGCCGAGATTACCCGGCAGATGCTCCGCGACTACCTGAACGACGCGCTCCCCGACGCCGAACTCGCGGCCGTGGAGAAGGCGCTGCGGGAAAGCGCCGCGCTCCGCGCCAAGTACAAAGAGTTGCTCGAAACCGAGGACCGCGGCGAGCACGGCGTCGGTGCGATCTGGCGGCGCGAGCGCGTGAGCTGCCCGACGCGCGAGCAGCTCGGCGGGTTCCTGTTGGGGGCCGGCGATTCAGAGCTATTGGAGTACATCGAGTTCCACCTGAAGACCATCGGCTGCCCGTTCTGTCAGGCGAACCTCGACGACTTGCGCAAGGCCGCGAAGCCCGCGAAGCCCGCCACCAAACCGAAGCGCTGACCCCCGCCGCATGACCGAATCCGCTGCGAAGTCGCTGACCGCCCTCGACGTCGAAAGTCTGTTGCTCCCGGTGCTGGTGCAACTGGTGGTTATCATCGCGGCGGCGCGCGCGTTCGGCGCGCTGGCGCGGCGGCTCGGGCAGCCGAGTGTGGTGGGCGAAATCCTCGCGGGGCTGCTGCTCGGGCCGTCGCTGTTCGGCGCGCTGTGCCCGGAGGCGTTCGCGACGGTGTTTCGGCCGGCGCTGCCGGGCGTGGAGCAAACCCTAGCGGACGCGGTGCTGCCCAAAATCTTCACCGTGATCGCGCAGTTCGGCCTGATCTTCCTGCTGTTCCTCGTGGGCCTCGAATTCGAGTACCAGCACGTGCGGGCGCACGGGCGCGCCGCGGTGCTCATCTCGCTGGCCGGAATCGCGGTGCCGTTCGCGCTGGGCGCGGGCCTCGCGCAGCTCGTTCACCCGCTGCTCGAACCGCACCCGACGGGCGGGGCCGTGTCGCTCACCGGTCTCACGCTGTTCCTCGGCGTGGCGCTCAGCATCACCGCGATCCCGGTGCTGGGCCGCATCATGCTCGAACTGAACGTGACCCGCACGCGGCTCGGCGCGATCACGATCACCGCCGCCGCCGTAGACGACGCCATCGGTTGGACGCTATTGGCGAGCGTGGCCGCGGCGGTGCGCTCGAACTTCGACCCGCTCGAAACGCTCCGCATGATCGGGCTGACGGTGGCGTTCGTGCTGTTCGTGGCGCTCGCGGTGCGCCCGGTGCTGGGCGCGTACTTCGACCGCGCGCTGCGCGCGGGCAACGGCCACCTCGCGCCGACTCCGGTCGCGGTGCTGTTCGTGAGCCTGTTCGCGTGCGCCATCTGCACGAACCTGATCGGCATCTTCGCGGTGTTCGGTGCGTTCGCGCTGGGCGCGGCGCTGGCCGACCGCGAGCAACTGCGCGAGGCCGCCGCGGCGCGCCTGCGGGACGTGGTGAACGGCTTCTTCGTCCCGGTGTTCTTCACCTACACCGGCCTGCGCACGGACGTGCGCGCTCTCGCCGATGGTGGGAACGCGCTGTGGGCCGTGTGCGGGGCGGTGGTGCTGGCCGCGGTGGTGGGGAAGTTGCTCGGCTGTGGCCTCGCGGCGCGCGCGAGCGGCTTCAGTTGGAAGGAAGCCGGCAGCATCGGCGCGATGATGAACGCGCGCGGCCTGATGGCGCTCGTGGCGATCAACATGGGCTACGAGTTGGGCGTGGTGCCGCGCAGCCTGTTCTGCGTGCTGGTGCTGATGGCGCTGATTACGACCGTGCTCACCACGCCGCTATTGCTCGCACTGCGCAAGGGCACCGAGTTGGAAGGCCCGATCGCGCGCAGCGAGTTCATGGGCGGTGCGCGCGAACCGGAGGCCACGAAGTGACCAGCGTGTGCGTGTTCTGCGGGTCCGCGAGCGGCCTGCGCGCCGAGTACACCGACGCCGCGCGCGAAGTGGGCCGCGCACTCGCCGCCCGCAACCTCGCGCTCGTGTACGGCGGTGGGCGCGTCGGGCTGATGGGCCAAGTGGCACAGGCGGCGCTCGCGGCCGGCGGAACGGTGGTCGGCGTGATCCCGCACGCGCTCGCCAAGAAGGAGATCGCGCAAGAGGACTGTACCGAACTGATCGTCGTGGACACGATGCACGAGCGCAAAGCGCTAATGGCCGACCGCGCCGGCGCGTTCGTCGCGCTGCCCGGCGGGTTCGGCACGCTGGACGAACTGTTCGAGATTCTGACGTGGGCGCAGCTCGGCATCCACGCGAAGCCGGTCGCGGTGCTGAACGTGCGCGGGTTCTTCGCGCCGCTGCTCGCGCTGCTCGACCACATGACCGCCGAAGGGCTGTTGCGGCCCGTTCACCGCGAACTGCTGCTGGTGGCCGACAGCGTGCCGGAGCTGTTCGACAAGCTGACCGCGTGGACCCCGCCCGCGCCCGCAACCAAGTGGGCGCGCCCGGACGAGCGGTGACAACCGACCTCGTCGCTCCCGGTGCCGCGGGGTACGTTCATCGCTCCACCACAGGAGCCAACCGTGTTCGAGATTCTGCTCCCCGACTGTCTACCGGGTACCGGGTTCGTGCGCCGCATCGCCCGCGCGACCGGCCCCGCCGCCGACACCTTCGCCGTGTGGCTCGGCGACCACGAGTGTACGCACTCGGTGCGCTGGGTGCGCGCCGACGGCACCGAACTGTTGCGGCGCGACGTGCCCGCGTTCCCGGGCGCGCCGGACCCGGCGCTGTCCGGCGACCTGCAACTGCTCGCGTTCCTCCCGGAGTCGGGCGGTGGCCCGGTGCGCGCCGAGCGGCCGTTCGAACCGGCCCGCGGGCACCGCCTCGCGGTGCCGCACCCGTTCGAGCACTACGAGGAGCCGAACCCGATCTGCTGCCTCGGAATTTCGATCGCCGGCGACGCGCTGCGCGTGGGTCGCGAGAGGGGCGAGATCGACGACTTCGCGCTCGCCGAATCGTTCCTCGGCGGCGCGCCGGACGGGTCCGAGTTGCGCAGGACCAACGTTCACTTCGAGATCTTCCCGCGGGCGCACGCGTTCGGCCACGGGATCGCGCCGCCCCCGTACCCGAACGGCCCGACCGATCTGTACATCGTCGCCGCCGCGGGCTACGCGTACCGGGCGTACCGCGACACCACGGAAGAGATCGCCGAACTCGCGTCGAACGTGCCGCCCCGCGCCGTCGCGGTCGGTACCACCCAGCGCGGCGTCGAGTACGCGGTCGCGCACGGCCACACGGTCGAGGTGCAATCCGGCTCGTTCGCGTTCCCGCGACCCCGGGGGTGCGCGTTCGGGAGCGCGGCCGACGGCACCGTGACCGGGGTGGCGTTCGCGCCGGACGGGTCGGCGCTCGCCGCGTGCACCAGCACCGGCCGCGTTCACTTCTGGGACTGTGCCGCGCAACTGCTCCGCGAGACCCGCGACTGGGGGATCGGGCCGCTCGGCGGAATCGCGTACGACGCGACCGGCGCGCGGTGCGTCGCGGGCGGTGCCAACGGGCGGCTGATGTTCCGCGCCGCGGGCTGAGCCGTTCCTACAACAGCGGTTCCATCCTCTCCGAGGTCGCAACCGTGTTGAAGCAGTTCATCAACCCGCCGCAACTGAACCCGACCAACGGGTTCTCGCACGTCGTTGTCGCGCCCGCCGGGCGCACGGTGTACGTATCCGGCCAAGTGAGTGTGAACGAGAAGGCCGAAGTGGTGGGCAAGGGCGACTTCCGCGCGCAAGTCGAACACACCTTCGAGAACCTGAAGCACGCACTCGCCGCTGCGGGCGCGACGTTCGCGGACGTGGTGAAGGTGACGTACTTCGTGGTGGGCCTGAAACCGGACATGGTGGGCGCGGTGCGCGAGGTGCGCCGCAAGTACCTCGACGCGGCGAACCCGCCGGCGAGCACCCTCGTGGGCGTGGAAGCGCTCGTGGTGCCGGACTGGCTCATCGAAATCGAAGTGATCGCGGTGCTGCCTCAGTGAGTAGAGGACAGAGGGCAGATGACAGAAGGCAGAAATGAACCACAGAGGCACAGAGAGCACAGAGAGAAATCCAACACAGAGAAGAGGAAGAACTGTGTTGGTCTGAATCAAACTCTTTTGCTTACTCTGTGTTTGTTTTCCTCTGTGCCCTCTGTGCCTCTGTGGTTCATTTTGTTTTCTGCCCTCTGCTCTCTGCCTTCTGTTTTCTTCTGAATGACACCCCGCGGGGCGCAGCGATGCCGGAACAGTGGGACTACAAGAAGGCCGGGCTGAACCTCGACACCTACGAGGAAACCATCACCGGCATTCAGGGGCACGTCTCGCGCACGCTCCGGGCGCGCCCCGGTGTGATCCCGCCGCCGTTCCCGCCGCGCAAGGGCGGTAAGGGCGTGGGCGGGTTCGCGAGTCTGTTCGATCTCAGCGCCGCCGGGAAGTACGCTCAGCCCGTGATCGTCACTTGCACCGACGGCGTGGGCAGCAAGCTCAAGATCGCGTCGCTCGTCGGCAAGTTTGACACGGTGGGTATCGATCTCGTCGCGATGTCGGTGAACGACCTGATTTGCACCGGCGGCGAACCGCTGTGCTTCCTCGATTACCTCGCGATGCCGAAGGACGACCCGGCGCTCGCGGGTCAACTCGTGAAGGGCGTCGCGGACGGCTGCCTCGAATCCGGGTGCGCGCTCGTCGGCGGCGAAACGGCCATCCTACCAGACTTCTACCAACCGGGCGACTTCGACCTCGCGGGCTTCGCAACCGGCGTCGTCGAACGCGACCACATCATCGACGGCACGAAGATCGTACCCGGCGACGCGGTGGTCGGCGTCGCGTCCAGCGGCGTTCACTCGAACGGCTACAGCCTCGTGCGCAAAGTCGTGTTCGAAGCCGCGAAGCTGAGCGTGGGCGACTTCGTACCGGAGTTGGGGCGCACGGTGGGCGAAGAACTGCTGACGCCGACGCGCCTCTACGCGAAGCCGGTCCGCACGTTGCTCGAAGCGCACCGGAGCGCGATTCACGGCCTCGCGAACATCACCGGCGGCGGGCTACCGGACAACGTGGGACGCATCCTTCCGCCGACGGCGCGCGTTCACATCGCGCGCGATTCGTGGCCGGTGCCGCCGGTGTTCGCGTGGCTCCAGAAGTGCGGCAACGTGGCCGACGCGGAGATGTTCCGCGTGTTCAACATGGGCGTGGGCTTCGCGGTGGTGTGCGCCCCGAGCGCCGCGAGCGCGGTGGCGGCGCACTTCACCGCCTGCGGAATGCCGGCGTGGCGCATCGGCGAAGTGCGCGAGGGCGCGCCCGGCGTCGAGATCGCGTGACGCCTACAGCACGCCGACGCACGCGACCAACTGCGCGTGCGTGAGTTTTCGGTCGGCGGGGAACAGCACGTAGCCGCCGGGCGTTTCGGAACAGTCCAGCACCAACTGCCGGTCGTTCGGAACCGCGAACCCCTCGTCGCACGCGATGTGCCCGCTCACGAGCAGGTCCGCGCCCATCTTGCGCAGGAAGTTCGCCGCGGCTTCGGCGCTGGTATCGCGGCCCCACACGAGGCTGTGAAACGAACCGCCCGGTTCGAGGTCGTCGGCCGCGAACTCGTCGCGCTCGAGCCGCGCCGGGTCGAACAGCGGCAGCGCGCGCCCGCTGGGCAGGCTGTGGCACACGATCACGCCGTTCGGCGCGCGGAGCACCGCGGGGCTGGCTCGGAACAGGTCCAGATACGCCGCGTAAATGCCGGGCGCGTGCGTTCCGTAGGCTTCGGTCACACCCTCGCGGAAGAGCGCGTTCTGGTTCTCGTTCGCCTTCATCACCGGGCGGGCGGTCCACTGCGCCAGTTCGTGATTCCCCGGCAGCAGGTGAACGCGCTTCGGGAACTGCCCCTTGAGCGCCGCGAACAGATCGACCAACTGGTGCGACTTGTCGCCGCCCTTGGGGTAGCGGAACTTCCCGTGCACGATCTCCTGCAGCACGAGGTGCCGCGCGGGGTGTGCGGCGAGGTCTGCGAGTTTCAGAATCGCTTGGAAGTGCGGCACGTGCCCGTGCAGGTCGCCGACCACGAGCACCTCGGCGCACTCTTGCAGCGCGACGACGTGCCCGCGCCGGCCCGGCGTGGCGCGGGTGAGCGCGACCGCTTGGCGCAAGTGGGTCAGGATGCGATCCGGGGCGGGCACCGTGCGAACTCCGGGCGAATACGGCTCTCCCTACAGAATTACCACATCGCGCGCGCCGGGGGAAGCGACTCTTGACGAACCTCGCCCGCAAGGGCGACGGGTGGCGCGGGTAAACGCACGGGCGCTTCTCAACTCGCACCCACCGCCCTTGCAACCGGTTCTACCAACTAGCGCCTTCCTTCTCGTCCACCACCGCGGGTTCGATCACGCGCATGGCCTTCCACTTTCCGCTGCGGAACCGGAACCAGAAGCACACACTCATCGCGATGATGTGCAGCGTCGCGAACCCCCAGCACCAGTACACGCTCGCGCCCACCAGCACCGCGATTCCCGTCGGCAGCACCATCAGCGGCCACGCCAGCGCGAACGTGAGGATCGTCACGTACTTCGTGTCGCCCGCGCCGCGGAGCGCGAACGAGAACGACACGTTGATCGCGTCCGCCAGCGAGTACAGCGCCACGCACAGCAGCAGGTTCGGCACCACCGCCGCGATGGCCGCGAACGCCGCCGGGTCGCGGTCGCTCTCGAACAGCGCCACCAGTAGCGTGGGGATCGACACGTACACGGCGGCCACGCACACCATGTAGCCGAACGTCCACTTCAGCCCGGTATAGGTGCTCTTCTCCGCGAGGTCCGGGCGGTCTTCGCCGAGCCGTTGCCCCACCAGTATGCAGATCGCTTGGCCGAGGCCCATCATCGGCAGGAACGCGATCATGTTGAAGCGCACCGTGAGCGTGGTCGCGCCCAGTGCCGCGTCGCCCAGTTGGCCGACGAGTTGCACGAAGAAGTTGAACACGAGCACGTCCAAGAACACCTGCATGCCGGCCGGGCCGCCGAACCGCATCAGGCGACGGAACAGCGGCGGTTCCGGCTTCCACGCCCCCGTGTTGAACTCGGTGCGGTACTTCGCGCGCAGGAACAGCGCTAGCGCGAACAGCGCCGCGGCCCACGACCCGATCACCGTGGCCCAGCCCGCGCCCGCGATGCCCAGCGCCGGCGCGCCCGGTACGCCCGGCAGCCCGTGCTTCGGCACGCCCGCTTCGCCGAAGATGAGCACCAGCGCGAAGCCGATGTTCACCAGCGTGCCGAACGCCTCGATGCCCAGCACCGTCCACGTGTGCCCGCGCCCGGAGAAGAACCCGTTGATCGCGCTCATGATGAGCATCGGCAGCGCCGCGAAGCACAGGCACTGCAAGTAAATCGTTTCGAGCCGTTGCACTTCGGGCGAGTGCCCACCCAGTGCGATGAGGTACGGGGCGAGCGGCACCAGCACGAGGAACAGCAGCCCCGCGACGACCGCGAAGTGAACCCCCTGCCACACCGCCGGCCCGACGCGGTGGTGCCGCTGCGCCCCGGTGTATTGCGCGACGAATGTCGATGTGTAACCGGCGGTGACTTGCAGCAAGCCGAAGAACAGCCAGTACCACATGACCGCGGGGAACGACGCGGCCATTTCCTTCGAGTCGTGCCACGCGAGCAGCACGGTATCGACGAACACCTGCACCGTCATGAAGCTCTGCGAAACGATCAGCGGGAACGCGAGCTTGAGCAGCTCGCGCGACCCGCCCGGCGTTGAACTCGGAAGTGGGAGCGCGGAACTCGGAACGGAAGCATCGGCGTCCGGTGTTGGAGAGGTCGTGGGCGCGAGGTCTTCGGTGTTCGGTTCCGCGTTCGGCATTCCGCCCTCCGTGTTACTTCTTCAGCAGCCAAATGTTCCGGTACTGCACCGGGTGGCCGTGGTCTTGCAGCAGGATCGGGCCGGGCGTGGCCGGGTCGCCGCCGAGGCCGGCTGTCGTGTTGTCGATGGTGATGTCGGCCTTCTCGTGAATCACCATTCCGTTATGAGACACCGTCATGCGGGCGGGTTCGGTCTTTTTCCCGTTTTCGAACTTCGGCGCGGTGAACTCGATGTCGTAGCTCTGCCACACCGTCGGGGCCTTGCACGCGTTCACCTTCGGGGCGTGCAGGTTGTAAATCGCGCCGCAGTCGTTCTTCCCGCTTTTCAGGCCGTAGCTGTCGAGCACCTGCACTTCGTAGCGCCCTTGCACGTACACGCCGCTGTTGCCGCGGCCCTGCCCCTTCCCGGCCGGTTCGTAGGGCACGCGGAACTCGACGTGCAGCTTGAAGCTCCCGTCGAACTTCTCCTTCGTCATGATGTCGCCGTGGCCCTTTACGCCTTCCATCACGCCGCCGTCGCGCAGGTTCCACTTCACTTCGCTCTTCCCGTCGCGCTTCACCCACTTCGAGAAGTCCTTGCCGTCGAACAGCACGATCGCGCCTTCCGGCGGCTTGGTGCCCTCGGCGTCTTTCAGGTCTTCGGGCTTGAGGGCTTTGAACTGGTCGTCCAGTTTCCACGGATCGTTGTCCGCCGCAACCGCAGTTGCGAGCGAACCGGCGAAGAGGGCGAGTGCGAGAAGCGCGCGCATGGGGCAGGCTCCGAAGTGGATGGTGAGGCGGGCCGG
>JALHNS010000019.1:0-18125 GCA_022843445.1 Gemmata sp. | reverse complement strand
GGGCCGGGGGGGTAGGTGAACCTTCGCGCCACGGGCAGCTACGCGAACGCGTATACTCTTCCCCACCCCCGCGGAGGCCGCGCATGTACCGCTTCGCACTCCTCGCGCTCGTCGCGCTCCCGGTTGCGGCGCACGCGCAGCCGCCCGGCACGCACGCCGTGAAGCTGAACGGGCACACGTTCACGCTGCCCGAAGGCTTCACCATCGAACTCGCGGCCGGAAGCGACCTCGCGCCGCGGCCCATCACCTGCGCGTTCGACGAGAAGGGCCGGTTGTACGTCGCCGATTCGAGCGGCTCGAACGCGAACGTGAAGGAGCAACTGGAGAAAAAGCCGCACCGCATTGTGCGGCTCGAAGACACCAACGGCGACGGCACGTTCGACAAGCAAACCGTGTTCGTGAAGAACGTGATGTTCCCCGAAGGCACGATGTGGCTGAACGGCTCGCTTTATGTCAGTGCGCCGCCGCACATCCTGAAATTCACCGACACGAACGATGACGGCGTCGCGGACAAAGAGGAAGTTTGGTTCGATGGGAAGACGCTCACGGGGTGCGCGAACGACCTGCACGGGCCGTATCGCGGGCCGGACGGCTTCGTGTACTGGTGCAAAGGCGCGTTCGCCAAGCAAGAGTACACACTGAACGGCAAGAAGTTCGCCACGCGCGCCGCGCACGTCTTCCGCGCGAAGCCGGACGGCAGCGCGCTCGAACCGGTGATGACCGGCGGTATGGACAACCCGGTCGATGTCGCGTTCGCGCCGAACGGCGATTTGTTCTTTACCACCACGTTCTTCCAACACCCCGCGAACGGGCGGCGCGACGGCCTTGTCCACGCGATCTACGGCGGCGTGTACGGCAAAGACCACGACCCGGTGTACGAGCACCCGTGGACCGGGCCGGACTTCATGCCGGTCCTGACGCACATGGGGCCGGCCGCGCCCGCCGGCCTGCACCGCTACGAAGGTTCCGCGTTCGGCAAGGAGTACGCGAACAACCTCTTCGCGTGCCAATTCAACCTCCGCAAAGTGAGCCGGCACGAACTGGTGCCCACCGGTTCGAGTTACGAAACGCGCGACGCGAACTTCGTCGTTTCGGACAACCTCGACTTCCATCCGACAGACGTAATCGAAGACGCGGACGGCTCGCTGCTGATCGTCGATACCGGCGGCTGGTACAAGCTGTGCTGCCCGACCTCGCAACTCGTGAAGCCGGACGTGACCGGGGCGATCTACCGCGTGCGGCGCACCGGCGCGCCGAAGGTGGACGACGCGCGCGGGCTGAAACTCGACTGGTCGAAAGTGACCGCCGACGAATACGCGAAGCGCCTGCGCGATTCGCGCCCCGCGGTTCGGCTTCGCGCCGCCGACGCGCTCGCGGCGTGGGACGGCGACAAAACCGACAGCGGGCGCATGGTGCTGGTTCGGGCGCTCGCGTCGGAACTGCCGCAAGAAGTGCGGCTGAACGCGCTCTGGGGGTTGAGCCGCGAAAAGAAGCCGTCGTTCCTGCACTTCCGCAACCTGCTGAAACACGACGAAGACGAAACCGTGCGCGCCGCCGCGGCGCACGTTTTGGGTTTGCACCGGCACAAACAGGCGCTGCCAGAACTCGCCGACAGTATGTCGCGAGGGGCGCTGCACGTCCGGCGCGCGTGCGCCGCGGCGCTCGGGCGCATCGGCGATTCGGACGCCGTTCCCGCGCTCGCGCTCGGGCTAAAGGAAACGCAGATGGACCGCGCGCTCCACCACGCGCTCACGTTCGCGCTCATCGAAATCGGCGACGCGAAAGCCACCGCACCGCTTCTGAAGGACGCGAACCCGGCGGCGCGCCGGGCTGCGCTCGCGGCTCTCGAACACCTGCCGAACGCGCTCGAAGCAAGTGCTGTGCTCGCCGAACTCGATTCGGAAAACGCCGAGTTGCGCGAGACCGCGTGGTGGGTCGCGGGCCGGCACGCCGATTGGGGCGACAAGCTCGGCGGCTACTTCAAAGAGAAGCTAAAGGGGGCCGCGAAACTGAAGCCCGCGGAGCGCGCCGCGCTCGCCGACCGGCTGGTGAAGTTCGCCAAGAACCCGGCGGTGCAAGAACTGCTCGGCGCGTTCGACCCGAAGAACCCCGGTGTCGATCCGCTCGTGCTCGTCGTCATGGCCCGCAGCGGCGTGAAGGCGCTGCCGAAAGCGTGGGAAGGCGCGCTGCTCGCCGCGCTGCTGTCGAACGACGACGCGCAGATTCGCGCGGCTGCTTCGGCGCTGCGCGCGCTGCCGCTGACCGCGGAGCAGTTCACCGGCGTCACGGCCACCCCGCGCAAGTTGAGCCAAAGCGAGGGCAAACCGTGGAGCGACGAAATCGTCTTCGCGCTGCTGGCCGCCGCGCCGCCGGGCGCGCTCCCGCTTCGCGCCGACGACTTCGGCGTCGGGCTGAAGTTCCTGCACCGCGACGAACCCGCGGCGCTGCGCGCGTCGGCCGCGGACGCGCTCGCCCGCGCCAAGCTCTCTGCCGACGAACTGGTGAAGCTGGCCGGTGCGCTTAAGGCCGCGAGCGCGCTCGAACTGCCGAAGTTGGTGTCGGCGTTCGACCGCTCGAAGGACGAGAAAGCCGGTCTCGCGCTGGTGGCGGCGCTTCGCACGAAAGAGGTGCGGCCCGCGGTTCGCGCCGAGATGGTGAAGCCGATTCTCGACAAGTACCCGACCGCCGTGAAAGCTGAAGCCGAGTCGCTGTACGCGGAACTCGCGGAAGCGCGCAAGGGCGAAACCGAGCGCCTGAACAAGTTGCTGAAGGAACTCCCGGTCGGCGACGTGCGCCGCGGGCAACTCGTGTTCAACAGCGCGAAAACGAACTGCGCGGCGTGCCACAAGGTGGGCTACGTCGGCGGCACCGCGGGGCCGGACCTCACGCGCATCGGTGGCGTGCGCTCCGAGCGCGACTTGCTCGAAGCGGTGCTGTACCCCAGCGCGAGCTTCGTGCGCAGCTACGAGCCGTTCCGCGTCGTCACCAAAGACGACCGCACGCTGAACGGCGTGCTGAAGAAGGACGCCCCGGACGAAATCGTGATCGTGGTCGCGGCGGACAAGGAAGAGCGCGTGCCGCGCGACCAAATCGAGAGCGTCGCGCCGAGCACGATTTCGCTCATGCCCGCGGGGCTGGAGCAGCAGCTATCGGTGCAGGAGATCGCGGATTTGCTCGCGTTCTTGAAGGCGTGTAAGTAGCCCGCGATTTGTGGCGCAGGCTTTCGAGCCTGTGCTGGTTTCAAAGGAGAACAGCACAGGCTCGAAAGCCTGTGCCACAAGACAAACCTCCACGGAGCCTCCCCATGCGCCCCACTCTCCTCGCGGTCGCACTCGCCGCTCCGCTCTGCGCCGCGGACGCCAAGCCCGATCGCGCCGCGCTGCTGAAGAAGATGGAACTCGCGATGGGGCCGCTTCCCGGCCCGGAGCGCAAGGTGCCGCTCGACGCGAAGTTCGACGAGCCTACCAAGCACGACGGTTACACGCGCCGCAAGGTGACGTTCGCAGTTGAAAAGGGCGACCGCGTGCCGGCGTGGTTGCTCGTGCCGGAGAGCGCCAGCGCGAAGGCCAAAGCGCCGGCGATGCTGTGCTTGCACCAGACGATCACCATCGGGCGCGACGAACCAGTCGGCCTCGGTAAGCAGGACAGCAAGGCGCAGGCGCTGCACCTCGTGAAGCGCGGCTACGTCTGCCTCGTACCGGATTACCCGAGCTTCGGCGAGTACCCCTACGACTTCCAAGCGGCGTTCAAGCGCGGCGATTACCAGTCCGGCACCATGAAGGCGATTTGGAACAACATGCGGGCGGTCGATCTGCTGCAATCGCTGCCGGAAGTGGACGGCGAGCGCATCGGCGTGATCGGGCACTCGCTCGGCGGGCACAACTCGATGTTTACCGCGGCGTTCGACACGCGGTTGAAGGTGATCGTGTCGAGTTGCGGCTTTTGCAGCTTCGCCAAGTATTACGGCGGCAACCTGAAGGGCTGGACGAGCGACCGCTACATGCCGCGCATCGCCAGCGAGTACAACAACGACCCGAAGAAAGTACCGTTCGACTTCACCGACGTGGTGCAGAGTTTCGCGCCGCGGGCGTTCCTCGCGGTGGCACCAGAGAAGGACAGCAACTTCGAGGTGAGCGGCGTGCGCGACGTGATGGAGGCGAGTCGCGCCGCCTACAAAGCGCACGGCGCGGAAGCCAACCTGAAGGCCGTGTACCCGGACGCCGGCCACGACTTCCCCGCCGACGCGCGCAAAACGGCGTATGAGTTCATCGACGCGCAGTTGAAGAAGTAGGTGCGCCCCGGGACCGCGGCCGTCCCGGCCGCACGCGCAGCGGAGCCGGGGCACAATGCGCTCGTTCGTGTTTCTCACTCAACTGCGAAACGTGCGGCCGGGACGGCCGCGGTCCCGGGGGCGCTCTCACGCCAAGATCGGTTCCACCAACTCGCCGTGAACGTCGGTGAGGCGCATGTCGCGCCCGCCGAAGCGGTACGTCAGCTTCTTGTGGTCGAATCCCAGCAGGTGCAGGGCGGTCGCGTGCAGGTCGTGGACTTGCACTTTGTCCTTCACCGCGTGGTAGCCGAAGTCGTCGGTCGCGCCGTGGACCACGCCGCCCTTCACGCCGCCGCCGGCGAGCCACATCGAGAAGCCGTAGGGGTTGTGGTCGCGGCCGTCGCCGCCCTGCGCCACCGGCGTGCGCCCGAACTCGCCGCCCCAAATCACCAGTGTGTCTTTCAGCAGCCCGCGGCGCTTCAGGTCTTTGAGCAACCCCGCGATCGGCTTATCCACGGCGCGGGCGTTGTCGGTGTGGCCCTTGAACAGGTTCGCGTGCTGGTCCCAGCGGTCGTAGCCGAGGTTCTGGCACAGCAGTTCCACGAACCGCACGCCGCGTTCGACCAGCCGCCGCGCGATCAGGCACTGCCGGCCGAACACTTCCGTCTTCTTGTCGTCGAGGCCGTACAGCTTCTGCGTCTCGTCGGTTTCTTTGGACACGTCCGACAGTTCCGGCACGGCGGCCTGCATCCGAAACGCGAGTTCGTAGTTGGCAATCGCGGCGTCGAGCGGGTCGCGGTCGCCGTAGCGGTCCTTCGCCGCCGCATCGAGTTTGCGCAGCAGGTCGCGCTTCGCGGTGCGGGCCTTCGCGCTCTCACCGCCCGGCGGGGTGATGTCCGCTACCGGTTGCGAGCCGTGCCGGAACAGCGAGCCTTGATACGCGGCCGGCAGGAACCCGTTCCCGAAGCAGTCGATGCCGCCCGGCGGAATCATCCCGCTGCCCAGCACCACGAACCCCGGGAGGTCGCGGCTCTCGCTGCCGAGGCCGTACGTCACCCAACTGCCGAAGCTCGGCCGCCCCTGCTGCCCGTGGCCGCTGTGCCAAAAGTAGTTCGCGTTCGTGTGTTCGGAGAAGTTCGACACCATCGACCGGATCACCGCGAGGTCGTCGGCGCACGCCCCGACGTGCGGGAACAGGTCGCTCACCGGCAGGCCGCTCTCGCCGTACTTCTTGAACTTCCACGGGCTGGCGAGCGTGTTCCCGATGTTGTTGAACTGCGTGGCTTCCACCTTCGCGGGGAACGGCTTGCCGTTGTACTTCTCCAGCGCCGGCTTCGGGTCGAATGTGTCCACTTGGCTCGGCCCGCCGTCCATGAACAGGAAGATCACGGACTTCGCCTTCGGCGCGAAGTGCGGCTTCTTGGGCGCGAACGGGTCGGCGCGGCGCTCCTCGGCGCGGGCGCTATCGGCGAGCAGGGTGGCGAGCGCGGCGGCCCCGAACCCGTTGGCGGTGCGGAGCAGCATCTCGCGGCGCGAGGGGAAGTGCATGTGCGGCGGGGGCTAGCGGTACGGCGGGAGCGAACACCACCAGCATACGCCGCCGAGCGCGCCCGCGGAAGCAGAATCGAAGTTGGCCAAGACGCCCCGAGTTGGCCCGAGTTGGCCACCCGAGTTGGCCAACTGGCCAACTCGCATCATTTGCTAGAAATTCTAGTGTTTCGTGCATCGGAGCCGCCGAGTTGGCCAACCCCTCACGCGCTATACCCCCCCCGCACTCTTTTCGGGCCACTTCCCGACCCATTTTCGAGTTCGCGGTACGAAACGAACCGCCCTTCACCGGTGCGCACTTCGCGCCGACAGATGAATGGTATACGCGCGATCAATTCAAATCAAGGGCGGGTGCGAACTTGAACCCGACGCGTGAGCGCGGGCCGTTCATCGATCCGCGCTTACGCGTCGGGTTCAATTGGGGTCACTTCTTCTCGGCGCGCGGGTCCGGGGTGTGGCGCTTGTCCAGTAGGTTGGTCGCGTGCTTCAGCAGGTCCGGGCGGCGCTTCGCGTAGTCGCTCTTCTCGCCCGTGTCGTTCGACATGTCGTACAGCACCACCTCGCCCGTGAGCATCGGCGAGCGGATCGCCTTCCACTTCCCGAACCGCGTCGCCTGCCACGTCGGGCCGTCGTAGCTCTCCCAATAGAGGGCGCTCTTGCGCTTCCACTTGTCCTTCTCTTCGCCGCCCTTCAAGGCCGCAACCATGCTGTCGCTGTCGAGGCCCGGCGGCAGCGGCGCGCCGCTCAGTTCGGCCGCGGTGGCGAACACGTCGCCCAAGTACCACTGGAGGTCGTTGGTCGCGCCCGCGGGCACGGTGCCCGGCCACCACGCGATGCCCGGCACGCGGATGCTGCCCTCGAACAGCTCGCCCTTCGTGCCGCGCATCTTCCCGGTGGAGCGGAAGAACTCCGGCTTGTGGCCGCACTCCGCGTGCGGGCCGTTGTCGGAGGCGAACAGCACCAGCGTGTCGCGATCCAGCTTCAGTTCGGCGAGCAGGTCGAGCACGCGGCCCACGTCGCGGTCCATCGCGCGGATTTGCGCCGCGAACGCCTTCTCCGCCGCGGGCCAACCCTTCTCCGCGAACGGGCCGAGGTTCGGCACGTCCAGCCCGTTCGCGCCGCCGGCCGGGTTCGCGTGCGGAACGGTGAGCGCGAGGTACAGGAAGAACGGCTTCTCCTTGTTCGCGCGCACGAACGCGAGCGCGTCGTCGAGGATCAGGTCCGGGGCGTAATCGACCTTCTTCGCGGCGACGCCCTTCCCCGCGTCCGGCAGCTTCGGGTCTTGCCACTTCTTCCAGTCCGCGGCGGCCTCGTTCTTCAGCGGCACGAGCTTGCCGTCGCGCACCAAGAACTCCGGGTACGGGTTGTTCGCGTGCGGCAGGTTCACCGCGCCGAAGAAGTGATCGAAGCCGGCGGCGTTGGGCGCGCCCAGCGCCGCACTCGGCCCGATGCCCCACTGCCCGCAGCACGCGGTGGCGTAGCCGGCCTTCTGGAGCGCGCGCGCGACGGTGGGCACATCGTCGGGAATGCCGCGGGGCGCAGGCGCGTTGCCGCGCACCGGTGCGCGCCCGCCGTGCAGCCCGGTGAGCAGCACCGCGCGCGACGGCACCCCGGACCCGCCGCCCGCGTAGAACTGCGTGAGCTTCATGCCCTCCTGCGCCATGCGGTCGAGCCGCGGCGTGTGCAGTTCCTTCTGCCCGAAGCAGCCGAGGTCCGCGTGGCCCACGTCGTCGGCGAGAATGACGACGACGTTCGGCTTGCGCTCCGCGCCGGCGGCGGGTGCGTGCGAAGCACACAGCGCGAGCGCGGCCACGAACCCGTTGGCGGTGCTAAGCAACATCTCGCGGCGCGAGTGGACGTGCATTTGCGAATGGGGGCTAGCGGTGTGGCGAGAACGGCCACCAACAGCATACGCGCCGTTCGGACCGCGCAGAAGCGCAATCGCGGCGCGGGTTCGGGGGCGTGCGCGTCGAGTCGGGCCTGTGCAGTGCGCCGAAGGGAATTCGCATTCCGATTTTTCACCGACGGGATTCGGGGCCGATGGTGCCCGTTCCCGTGGGAGCGGGCCACACCGCTCGTTCGCTTTCGGGAACACGCATGCCCAGCGCCCGTGCCATCGTCGCCGCGGCGAAGAACTACCGGGTCGCGCACCCGGACGCCACCGCGAACATGATCGGGGACGCGCTCCGCGATCACTTCCTCGGCGACGCACGCGCGCCCGCGGCGTGGGCACGGGACGCCGCCGATGCCGCGGAACTGCCCTTTTCTGGCACGTTCGGGTTCCTTGTGGGGCGCGTGTACGAGGCCCTGTTCCCGCTCGACCGCGACACGATCTATTCGCACATCAAGGCGGCGGTGCAAATCGCGCTCGAAACGGACCTCGTCGCCTACGAAACCGCGGGCGCGCGGCGCAACGTGCGCCTCGGCTCCCGGTTCGCGGTGCTCCATTTCGCGCTCGCTATCCTGTTCGCGTTCGCGTTCGCGCTCGAGGTGGAGTGGCTCGCGCTCGTCTTCGTGCTGTGCGGGTTGATCGATGTGTATGCGGTCGGGGCCGGTGTGCGGAAGTTGCGCGCGCTTCGGAACAACCGGAAGCCGCCGAGCGTTGGCGCGAATCAACACCGCGCCAAGCCCGGATGAGGACCCCCTCCACCAACTTCACTTGCCCGCCGGAACTCGGGCCACTCGCAAGCCGAGGGCGTCAGTCCGGTACGACGTCGGGTACGAGCCACTAAGCGCCGCCCGGCAGTGCTCGGAGATGGCGCTCCAGCCGCCGCCCCGGTCCAGACGAAGCGAGCCCCCATTGGCGGTGTCGGACCACTCCCAGACATTTCCATGCATGTCGTGCAATCCGAGCAATTTCGGCTCATACGAACCCACCTTGCACGTCCGCTTCAAGACGTTGTTGAAGTTCAACTGTCCCGGCAGCGGCTGGTTCGTCGGCTTCGCGAAGTAGAAGTCGAACGCGCTGTCGGCCTTGTCCACCGGGCCGCCGCGGCACGCGTACTCCCACTCGTCCGACATCGGCAACCGGTACACCCAACCCGCTTCCTTCTCCCGTTCGTTCAGCTTGTTGATGAAGAGCTGGCAGTCGTCCCACGACACCATCTCCACCGGGAACCGCTTCAGGTCCGCGTCCGGGATGTCTTTCACCGCGTCTTTGCCCGGACCGGTGCGGGAGAAGTGACTCGGGTTCGCGCCCATCACCGCGTGCCACTCCTCCTGCGTGACTTCGTACTTGCCGAGGTAGAAGTCCTGTTCGATCACGACCTTCGTTTCGCCCGGTTTGCCGCCCCCGCCGCCGAGCCACGCGGTGCCCTTCGGCACCTTCACGAACTCCATCCCGATGCCGTTCTTGAAGGCGGGCGCATTCGGACCCACCGACCGAACGCGGGCTAGGCGCAAGCCGAGATTTTTGTGCGGGTACGATGGCGGGAACGCGAAACGGGGTACCGTTGGAGCCGCCCAGCAGTGCATGGAGATGTCGGTCCAACTGCCGCCCCGGATCGCTCGACTCGAAACCCCATCACCACGCGTCACGGTATCCTCGCACCACTCCCATAGATTTCCATGAATGTCATGTAATCCAAGCGAACCCGGCTCATACGAACCCGCCTTGCACGTCCGCTTCAAGACGTTGTTGAAGTTCAACTGTCCCGGCAGCGGCTGGTTCGTCGGCTTCGCGAAGTAGAAATCGAACCCGCTTTCCGACTTGTCCACCGGACCGCCGCGACATGCGTACTCCCACTCTGCCTCTTTCGGCAACCGGTACACCCAACCCGAATCTTGCTCCTTCTCGTTCAGTCGCGCGATGAACAACTGACAGTCGTCCCACGACACTTCCTCCACCGGGAACCGCTTCAGGTCCGCGTCCGGGATGCCCTTCACCGCGTCCTTGCCCGGACCGGTACGGGAGAAGTGACTCGGGTTCGCGCCCATCACCGCTTGCCACTCCTCCTGCGTCACTTCGTACTTGCCGAGGTAGAAGTCCTCCTTGAACTCCACCTTCGTCTCGCCCGGTTTGCCGCCCCCGCCGCCGAGCCACGCGGTGCCCTTCGGCACCTTCACGAACTCCATCCCGATGCCGTTCTTGAAAGCAGATGTGAGCGGCCCCTTCGGCCCCTTGGTGTCGCCTTTCCCCTGCGGGTCAACCGGCGTGCCCGCGTCCGGCACCTTCACTTCCGGCTGCTGCTTCTTGCTCGCCCGCGACACCACAACCCCGACCGCGACCGCCACCAGAAGCAGTGCTACGCCCGCCGCGATCAGCATTCCTTTGCCGCCCGCCTTGCGCTCGGACCGCGTCGTGCGCTGTTTCTTGTTCTTCGCGCCGGCTTTCTGGGTTCGCGGCGCGGCTTCCGCTTCCGTTGCCCCGGTGTCGGACTCGTCGTCGAGAACCTCGAACGCGCTGTCGGGCCGGGCCGTCACTTCCATCGGCACCACCGCGGACGGTTGCCGCGGCTCCGCGGGAGCGACGACCACCGGCATGGACGTCGAAACATCCGCGCTACTCGGCGCGCCGGGCGCGGGCCGCTGTTCGAGAACCGCGCGCAAGCTGCGCACGACCTCGTTGGCCGACTGCGGGCGGTCCTCCGGTTTCTTCGCGAGCAACTGGTGAACGAGCCGCGCGAGCGGTTCGGGCACGTCGGGGTTGAGTTCGCGCACCGGCGTCGGGTCGTCCGTCAGCACCGCCGCGAGTACCGCCATTACGTGATCGCCGGGGAACGGGGCCTTGCCCGTACACAAGCGGTACAGCACTCCGCCGAGGCTGAACAGGTCGGTGCGGTGGTCCACCTTCAGCCCGCGCGCCTGTTCGGGACTCATAAACGCGGGCGTCCCCACTACCGCGCCGCTCTTGGTCAACTCCGAATCGGTTCCGACCGGTTTGGCGAGGCCGAAGTCGAGCACCTTCACGCGCCCGTTGGGCGCTTCGAGCCACAGGTTCGCGGGCTTGATGTCGCGGTGAACCAAGCCCAGCGCGTGCGCCGCGGCCAACCCGCGCGCCGCTTCGATCGCGATACGCACGCAGTGATGCAAGGCCGGGGAGCCCTTCTTCTTCAGGAACTCGTCGAGCGGGTAGCCTTGGAGGAACTGCATGGCGATGTACGGCACGCCGTCGCGCTCGTCGGCCTCGTACACCGTGACCACGTTGTCTTGCGTGATCTGGGCCACCGCGCGGGCCTCGCGCAAGAACCGCTCCTTCGCCGCCGCGTCCGCAGCAAACTCCGGCAGCATCACTTTGAGTGCGAGTTTGCGGTTCAGTCGCGTGTCGGTGGCGAGGTACACAGCGCCCATGCCGCCCTTGCCCAGTTCCTTGACGACGCGGTACGGGCCGAGAGTGCCCACTTCGCCGCTCGCAACCGGCGGGCCGAACAGTTGTGCGGGCGCGTTGCCGGGCGCGGTCGCGGCCGAGGTTTGGTCGCCATCGCCCGACGCGGAGTCGCGCGCGGCCGGGGTGGTGGCCGTGCGGAGCGGATCTACTGGGTCCGACATGGGCGGTTCCGGGAGAGGACGTAGTGATTGAGGATACCGCGCCGAGCTGTGGGAAACCACACCCCCGGCCGGCAGCTCTGCCCCTTCACGGACCGGGCGAACTGGCGCGGGCGGCGCCAGATGTGCAGCCGTTACTCGAACAGCCCTTCGAGCGGGGTGCCGGTGCTGAGCGGCTTGCTCATGCCGTCTTTCGTCACCTTCGATTCGTAGGGCACGTTCAGCGCGTGGAAAATCGTCGCGCTCAGGTCTTGCGGGCGCACCGGCGAGTCCTTCACGTACGCCCCGGTCTTGTCGCTCGCGCCCCACACCGCCCCGCCCCGCACCCCGCCGCCGGCCAGAATCGCCGAGAAGCACGCCGGCCAGTGCTGACGGCCCGGCGTGCCGCTGCCGTTCTGGTTGATCTTCGGCGTGCGCCCGAACTCGCCCATCGCCACGATCAGCGTGCGCTCGAGCAGGCCGCGTTCGGCGAGGTCTTCCATGAGTGCGGCCATCGCGTTGTCGAACACCGGTTGGCACCAGCCCATGCCGTACGAACCGCTGCCGAAGGCGTCGCCCATGCCCATCTCGCCGCCGTGCATGTCCCAGCTCGAACTCGGCGGGCCGTTGCCCTTCACGTTGGGGGCCGCGCCGGTCCAGCCGTTCACCGTCACGAACCCCACGCCCGCTTCGACGAGCCGGCGCGCGAGCAGCAAGTTCTGGCCGAGCGGGTTGCGGCCGTAGCGGTCCCGCAGGCGCACGTCTTCGCGGTCCAAGTTGAACGCCTCGCGCGACTCGGTCGAAGTCGCCACGTCGAACCCGCGGCGCTGCACGCCCTCCCACCCGAGTTGCGCGATTTCGCTCTGGCTGCGGGTGCCGCGGTTCAGCCCGTCGAGCAGGTCGCGGCGCGCGTGCATGCGGTCGTCCGGCACCGCGGGCAGGAGCGAGTCCGGCGCTTTGAAGTTCGGCGTACTCGGGTTGTTGTTCGCGTCGCCCACGAACATCGGCGCGTAGGGCGCGCCGAGGTTGCCCCCGGTGCCGATGTTCGGCGCGCAGAACACCGGGTCGCCGACGCACTTAATCAGCCACACGTAGGAAGCCATGCTCTTCTGGCTCGGCCGCACCTTCGAGAGGATGGAGCCGAGGTACGGCGAATCTTGCGGCGCGTTGTGCTGCCCGGAGAGCAGGTTGTGCATCGCGTCGAAGTGGTTGCTGATGTTGCCCGGGTGCGTCATCGAGCGGATGAGCGCGAACTTCTTCGCGTTCATCGCGAGCTTCGGCTGCAACTCGGCGATGCGCACGCCGGGCACGGTGGTCGCGGCCGGCTTGTACGGCCCGCGAATGCCGTCCGGCGCTTCGGGCTTCAGGTCCCACATGTCGAGGTGGCTCGGCCCGCCGCACATGAGAATGAAGATGCACGACTTCTCGGCGGCCCCGGTGTGCTTCTTCGCCGGGTCCGTGCGGGCCGCGACGGTGCCGGGAACGCCCATGCTGAGCGCGCTCACGCCCCCGAGTTGCAGGAGCCGGCGGCGCGTCAGTTGTTGCGCGGAAAGGGGTGCGGGCACGGTTCGGCCCTCGGCGAGTGGGAAAGGGGAGGGTGTGCGGTGCGGCGGGACGGTCGGATAATAGCTTACCCGACCGCGCGGCGAAAGGGCGCGCGAAAATCGGCGGTACCACTTGCCGTACCTACGAACGTGCGACCGTGGCGACGAACGCGACGGCCCACGCGACGAACCCCACGAGAGCGAGCAGCAGGCCGGTGCCGACGAACTTCTGGCGCGACGAGTCGGTGAGTGGCGACGGGAGCACGCCGGCGACCGCGAACACGGCCCCGGCCAGCAAGACGATGGCGGCGGAAACGTCGAGCACGGGTCGGCCCTCGGGGAACGGGTAGTGGAGCCTACCGCGCGGCGCGCGCCGGGGCGAACGAAATGCGCCGGGTTCGCACACTCACGGAGAGGCCCGCGTGAGCGCACGCATCGACCGGTTCGCCGCGCTCTCGGTGGCGCTGGCGGCCGCGGTGTTCGCGATCGACCTGATGCTCCCGCTGGGCGTGGCGGTGGCGGTGCCGTACGCGTTCGCGGTGCTGCTCGCGCAGGCGGCCGCGCCGCGCTGGTTCGGGCCGGCGGTCGCGGGGTTGTGTCTGGTGCTCACGTTCGCCAAAATGGGGCTGGTACCGGACCGCGGCACCACGGAACTGTGGAAGGTGGTCGCCAACCGGTGCCTCGCGGCGCTGGCGATTCTCGTGACCGCGGTGCTGGGGGTGCTGCGGCGGCGCGCGGAAGCCGCGGCGCGGGCCCGCGAGGCGGAACTGGTCCGCGTCGCGCGGCTGGCGGTGGCCGGCGAACTGGCGACCGCGCTGGCGCACGAGCTGAACCAGCCGCTGGCCGCGGTGTACCTGCAAGCGGACCTCGCGGTGCGCATGGGGGGCGCGTCGCCGGAACTGCGCGCCGCGCTCGACGAGATCGCCATGCAGGCGCGGCGCGCGGCGCAACTGGTGCGCGCCATGCGGGAACTGGTGCGGCGCGAGCCGGCCGCCCGCGGCCCGGTGTCCGTGAACGACGTGGTCGAACGGGTGACGCGCCTTCTGGATTGGAAGGCGCGCCGGGCCGGCGCGGTCGTAACGGTGCGCCCCGCCGACCCGCTGCCGCTCGTCTACGGCGAAGCGGTGCGGCTCGAGCAGGTGGTGTTCAACCTCGTGCAGAACGCGATCGAGTCGGTCGCCGAGCGCCCCGCCGGGCCGCGGGGCGTGGAGGTGAGCACCGCGACCGACGGCGAGTGGGTGCTGGTGCGCGTGAGCGACACCGGCGTGGGGCTGGCCGACCCCGAGCGCGTGTTCGAGCAGTTTTACACGACCAAACCCGACGGCATGGGCATGGGTCTCGCCATCGCCCGGTCCGCGGCCGAAGCGCACGGCGGCCGCCTCACCGCCCGCGCGCTCGACGCCGGGGCCGCGTTCGAAGTGGCCCTGCCCGCCTACCGAGAGGAGCCCGCGTGAACGGCGAACAAATCGTGTACGTGGTCGACGACGACGCGGCCGTGGGCCGCGCGCTGGCCAGCGCCAGCAAGCTGATCGGGCACCCGGTCCGCGCGTTCCGCAGCGCCGCCGAGTTCCTCGCCGTCTACACCGGCGAACCCGGCTGCTTGGTGCTCGACGTCCGCATGCCCGGGATGAGCGGCACCGAACTGCAACGGCACCTGATCGACGCCGGCGCCGACGTGCCCATCGTGATGGTCAGCGGCCACGCCGACGTGCGCACCGCCGTCGAGGCCATGACCCTCGGCGCGGTCACCCTCTTGGAGAAGCCGTTCCGCCTCGAAGAACTGTTGGAGCACGTGCGCGTGGCGCTGGCCCGCGACGTCCAGCGCCGGGCCGCCCGTGAGCGCACCGCCAGCGCCAGCGCCAAACTGGCCGCGCTCACCGCGAAGGAGCGCGAGGTGCTCGACCTGATCGCCACCGGGATGAGCAACCGAGAGATGGCCGACCGACTCGGGCTGAGCGTGCGCGCCGTGGAGGACCGCCGCGCCCGGCTGATGAAGCGCGTGAGCGCCGGCTCGGTCGCCGAACTGGTGAAACTGCTGACCGAAGCCGGTAACGCGTGACGGGTCAATCGTGCTTGATGGTGACGCTGGACTCTTCGGGCGTGACCCGCTGGTTCACCGTTACGCGGCTGAAGCCGAACGAAACCCGCTGCGTCGTGACCGTGCCGTCCGGCCCGCTGACGTGAACGAAACTGTAGTTGGGACCGACGAGCGCGTACACAACGAGGACCGCGAACGCGACGAGCAGGCGCTTGGTCGAGCGGGACATGGAGCGCTCCGGTTCGGTGAACAAACCGGAGCGATTGTAGCACGACCCCGCGCCACACGGAAGGGCGCGGTCACGGCGCGGGCTGTTCCGCAACGGCGGGCTTCACGGTGCCCTCGAGTTCGCTCAGGAACCCGGCCGCGGGCGCGAAGTTCGGGTCCGCCTTCAGCGCCAGTTGCAACTGCACCTTGCTCGCGTCCGCTTGGCCGAAGTGGTCCAGCAGGCCCGCGAGGTTGTGCCGCGCTTGCGCCTCCGGCATGATCTGGCACAGCGTGGCGAACGCGTCGTCCCACTTGCCGCACATCGCCAGCGCGAAGCCCATCGTCTTCTTCACCGCGCGGTTCTCCGGGTCGATGCGCAGCGCGTACTCGCACCACTGCACCGCGCCGGGCAGGTCCTTCCAGCGGGCGTGCGCCACCGCGCACTCGTGCGCCACGTCCGCGTCCTTCGGGAACGCCGTCAGGCACTTCTTGTACATCTCAACGGACTTCTCGCGCTCGCCCACCTTCGCGTGGTAGCGGGCGTTGCCGAGCAGCGCGGCCTTGCTCTTCGGCTCTTGCTGGAGCGCCTTCTGGTAGCCGCCGCGGGCGAGGTCGAGCAGCCCTTCCTTGCTGCCGGGCGCGGTCTTCTCGTCGAACGCCGCGTCCAGTCGCACGTCGGAAATGGCGACCAGCGTCTCGGCGCTCACGGGCTTGTTGGTGAGCGGCGGGGCCACTTCGACGGGCACGGTGGCCGCGGGGCCGCTCCCGCCCCACAGCGATTTCGAGCCGCCGCCGACCGGCATCTGCACCATCTGGGTGCCGCCGGTGTCCGGCATTTGGCCGACGGGCGAGGTGTGTTTCGCTTGCCGGTTGCAGCCGATCCCGGTCGCGAGGAAGCACCCGAGCAGAAGCGCCCGGCGGAACGTTCGGCCGTCCATGGCCTACCCCTTTAGAGTGGGTAGTGGTCAGTGCGGGGTGAACAGGAAAAGCAAGAACGGCGTTCGCGTTCTCCGCCCACTGCCCACTTGCCACTGCCCACTGCTTTAGGTGAATTCGGCGATGAAACTGCCCGCGGCCTCCGCCATCAGGTCGCGCGTGAGGTGCACGGGATGCCGTCTGTATCGACAAATCGACTGAACCGTTTCCAGCAAATCCCGACAGTCCGACGCCCGCGGCGTGCGGCCCTTCGAGTAGTACTTCTCGTACAGGTAGTCGACGGCCTGCTGGTCGTAGTTCATGCCCAGCCGCTTGCAGTTCGCGGCGAAGATGCGCTCGTACACGTCGCGGGCCGGCGCGTTGATGCCCACCTTGTGCCGGATGCGGCGCAAGAACGCGTCGTCCACCAGCGCCTTCGGGTCCAAGTTGGTGCTGAAAATGATGAGCTGCTCGAACGGCACTTGGAACTTCTTGCCGCTCGCCACCGTGAGGAAGTCGTGGCGGTCTTCCAGCGGCAGAATCCAGCGGTTCAGCAGGTCCTTCGGGCTGACCAACTGTCGGCCGAAGTCGTCGATGAGGAACACGCCGCCGTTCGCCTTGAAGTGGATCGGCGCTTGGTAGAACTTCGATTCGGCGCTGTACCGCAGGTCGAGCATTTGCAGGTTCAGTTCGCCGCCGGTGACGATGACCGGGCGGCGGATGCGCACCCACCGCGGGTCGGTCGCGCCGGCGTTCAGCAGCTTGCGCACGGCGGCGTCGGCCTCGTCGCCGTACTCGTCGGCCACGTCGTCCACCACGTGCAGCGACGGGTCGAAGACGGTGATGATGTTGCCGTCGGCCACGAACGCGTACGGGATGTAGATCGAGCCGCCGGCGGTGTTCATGAAGTCGCCGATGGCGCGGGCCATCGCGGTCTTCCCGTTGCCCGGCGGGCCGTAGATGAACACCGACCGCCCGCTGATGATCGCGGGGCCGATCGCGTTGAACATGTCCTCTTTGAGCACCAAGTGGCCGAACGGCGCTTTGAGCGCCTCTGGGTAGCACATCAGGCCGGTCACGGTCTGCCGGTAGCACTGCTCCACGTAGTCTTCGAGCGGCACCGGGGCCGGGCCGATGTAGGCGCACTGCTCCATGGCGGCCTTCGCCCGGTCGCGCCCGAGGTCGGTCAGGCTGAACCGGTAGCTCACCTCGCCCACGAGGTCGCCGCCGTCCACCTGAATGAGCTTCTCGTCTTTGAGGAACTTGAGCGGCTCGCGGATCACCTTGAACGGCAGGCACAGGAACGTGGCGAGGTCGCGCCCGAGCATGACGCCGCGCGCGTACAGCGTGCGCAGCAGCATGTCGCACACGAACCCGTTCGTGAGGCCCGACTCCTTCAGCGACTCCGGGGCGACCGGCGCTTCCGGGGCCGGGTTCACGTCCCAGTCCGAAACCGAGTGCCGACTGACCGACATGGGAGTGCCTTTGCTTCGGTGTGGTTCGTGCGAGTGTGAGTGGTTGGTGCGACCCTTCGGGACCGCCGCCAAACGACACGCAAGTGTTCGAGCCTGTGTGATTTGTGTTTTGTCTTCCACTAACCACGAGCCACTAACCACGAGCTACTCATTTGCGCCACTTGCCGCGGGTGATGATGAACAGGCAGATCGCGCCCATGACGAGCGTGCCCATCACGATGCCGTTCTGCTTCTGGAACACGCCGCGCCAGTGGTCGAGGAATTCGGCCCAGTAGCCGGCGAAGAGTGCCGGGGCCGGCGCGTCGGCGGCCCGCGCGGGGCCGGCGAACAGCAGAATCAGGAGCAGCGCGACGGCGGTGCGGAGCGTCATGGGTGCGAAACCTCGCTGGGCGCAGGAACTCTAGGACACGAAACGGGGCCGGGCGAGCGCTCGTGCGCCCGCCCGGCCCCGCGCGCCCGCACGGTTAGTACCGCGGGGTCGCGGCGCCGCCGCCTGCCGTGCCGCCGGGCGCGGTCGCGCCGAAGCCGCCCGGGGCCGCGGCGACGGTGATCGAGCCGCCGGTGCCCAGCGCGCCGATGCCGGCCTGACCGGTAATGGCCCCAGAGTACCCGTTCGCCGAGCCCCGGTAGGCGCGGGCCGCGAACTCCGAGCTGACGCCCGGGGT